>JBBUEA010000064.1:0-3489 GCA_038057035.1 Patescibacteria group bacterium
CGGCTCCGGTATAAATCATTCCGGTTTCCATAAAAGTAAGCCAGCATTTAGCCAAGGGGGAAATAGCATTATTCGAGACCCATTCTTTTTCAACTATTCCGTCAAAACCGGCGCGGCTTAAAAGATAATTATTGTGATAGCCGTAAGAATTACCGTTGCCGTCGCTGTTATTTTTATGAACGTAAATTTTCAAATTGCGGCGTTGTTCCAGCTCTTTAACCGTTCTAGCCATCAAAAGTTCTCCTGATTTTTCAAACAAAACCAAATCTTTAGGATTGGTTGTTTCCGAAGTTGAATATTCCGCATGCAAACTGTCAATATAAAATCGGCCGCCGTTAAAAAGAGTCCTGCCTAATTCGCTTACATATTCTTCCATTGACGACCCATGGCGCTCCGCAACCCATTTACCATTAAACTGGCTGTCTTCCGGCCTGTTCCATTCTTCTTCTTTTGGCCGTAAAAAAGACGAATCTTTTGAAAGCTGAACAAGCTCCGCTAAAATATCATGATAAAAACTGTTATCATTGAAACGGAATGATGACAGTGGCACGCCTTTAATTTGAAAACCATATTCATTTTCCGACCCCATTATAAACCGGCTTTCGCCTTCGGAAACGTTTCTATACAACATTAATCCTCCATAAATTAAAATGTCAAAATTCAACTGCCTCTACTATAAAACAATTTTTCCAAAAGAAAAAGGCCTCGTTTTTAAGCGAGGCCTCAGCCATTTTAAAGATAATGACCCACTGAAACCGATTCAACAACACGGGTAATCTCATCTTCCGCTATTTCTATATGGGATATCCTTTCTGTTTTTTTGGAAAAGATGCTTGAAGCCTGATTTGGGTCAGCCGCGATATTTTTAATGAATTTTTTTGTTTCGGCGACTTTTTCTTCAATTGCTTTATGAAAATCCTCCATTAAAACGCCGTCTTCTTTTTTCGCGACAAAACGTTTAATTGCCTCCAATTTTGCTTTATCAACAAAAAATTTAGCCATGGCATAATCAAGCAAATTGGAAAAATAAACAGATTCTTTTTTGCCGGAGATAAAAACTATATCTCCCAGCTTATTGGAAACTTTCATCTTTGACTTCAATTGCTTATCGTAAAATTCCCACTCTTTGGCATAAATATGTTTTACTATTTCAGGAATAAATTTTTTATAAATCACGTCTTCCTGTTTTTCTAATATCTCATAATTTTTGTTATAAGCTTCATTGGTTTTATCCAAATACTTAGCGGAGATCGGAACAGGTCTCGGTTTTGTAAGATATATTTCCAGCGCGTTTTTCATTCCAACTTCGGTTGGCCGGGGAAATTCAATCTTTTTGCCGACTCTTTCTTCGCGTAAAACAGCCGGGTCGATCAAATCATACCGATTCGATGCCCCAATAACGATAATATTCTCGTTTGACTCAAGACCATCCAGTTCCGCGAGAAACTGCGGAACGATTGTTGATTCAACATCGGAAGAAATACCGGAACCCCGCACCCTAAGCAATGACTCCATTTCGTCAAAAAACATCACAACAAGACCGCCATCTTTTGTTTTTTCTCTCGCTTTCTTAAAAAGGTCTCTCATTATTCGCTCGGATTCCCCGACAAATTTATTTAAAATTTCCGGGCCACGGATATTTAAAAAATAAGATTTGATTTTTTTATCCGGATATTTTTTCTGAAGCTCCTTCATTAATGAATTAGCAACCGCTTTTGCCATTATGGTTTTTCCGCATCCCGGCGGCCCCCAAAAAAGAATTCCCTTGCTTGGACTTAAAACATATTCTTTAAATTTTTCCGGATAAAGAAGCGGAAGCTCTATCGCTTCCCTAACTGCCTCAATTTCTTTTTCCAAACCGGCGATTTGTTCATATGTAACATTTGGAGCTTCTTTGATTTCAAATTCAGAAATTTGAGTTTTCGGCAATTTTTCATAAATAAGACCGGCACTTTCCAAATAACGCACCCTATCTCCGGCTTCTACTATTTCTCTAATTCCTTTTGCGAATGAAAAAACAAAATTTTCACTCATCCCTTCTTTTTCAACAATAGCCCGATCATCAACAAAATCTTTTATTATGCCGACTCCACCCTCTTTAAAAACCGGCAGAACCCCAATAATAACCAGCGATTCATTAAGAATAACCCGATCGCCTTTTTTAAGATTCTTTCCGTCAACTCTAGCCGAATCAACACTAACGTTCATCTCCCTGCCGGCAATTGAAATGAAAGCGTTTACATTAATCATTTCAAGAAAAATTCCGCAGCTTAACGGCGGCGCGGTCAATTTTTCAACCTCTTTTTGAAAAATTTCAAGCTGAGATTTTAATTCCAATATACTAAAGCTGAGATTCTGATTCTGGCCTGCCAGCGTTTCGTTTTTCTCCAAAAGTTCTTCATGTTGATTATACAACTTTTTATAAGCGTTAAGGATTTTTTCGTACTTATTATAAATATTTTCTTTCTCCATCGCCAAACCTCCTTTCCTATTAAATTTTCAAAAATACTATTTATTAATAGATATTAAATTAACCGGCTGTTAAGTCAACTTCGCAAACGGATTATCACTCTAATTTACAAATAAATACTAATATACGAATTCGTATATTCGTAAAAATTCGTAAATTCGCGCGATTAATAATTTTAATTTATCAGTTTTGTTTTAATCACTTACTCATTGCAACAGAAATGGATTTTTGAGATGGGTTCTATAACAGCCAAATCTGCCAATAATTTTCCAGCGAATAAGCGCCGGCGCCGTGAGTCCACAAAATTATCGCAACAAGAAAAAGAATAAGGTCAAACTCATAGCCGCCGGCCAGAGCATGCTTATTTTTTATTTTCCAAACCATTGCCACCAGCATTGTTATCGCCAAAAAAAACGCGGCGAGCTGGGTAAACAATCCAAGCGCGATTAAAATACCGCCGCAAAATTCAACAACCGCCGCTACAAAGCCCCAGAAAAATCCCGGCTTAAAACCCATAGCGTTAAAATTCTTGAAAGTGGCTTGAAGATTTTTTATTTTAGGCCAGCCGTGCGCCAGAAAAATAACGGCAAAACCAAGACGCAAAACAAAAAGCGCCAAATCGCTATAAATAAAAAAAATGGGAATCATATTTAATATAGTTGCTAGAAGTTAGAGGTTAGGAGTTAGATGTTGCCACGGCCCAGTTTTTCAATTCTTCGTAATCAACATCTCCGCAAATCCAGCGGTTAACGTCAACATTGTAGAAAAACGGCACGCCGCCGCAATATCCTTTATCGTATTGCTCCATCATTTTGGCGTTTTGCTCGTTATGCCAGATTTCGTATTTCTCAACTTTAACGCCGATTTCTTTTTCCAAACGTTCAACCAACGAGTCCATTTTTTTGCAGTGGGGACATTCCTCGCCGTAAAATTCCAAAAGTTTTGGCATTTTTATCAATTAAATTATACCATATTAAGAACCCATCTTAAAAATCCATTTCTACTGCAATGAGAGATTT
>JBBUEA010000065.1:0-11692 GCA_038057035.1 Patescibacteria group bacterium
ATTATGCGCGGTTTTAATCGGAACCGAATTTCTGGAAATTTTCTCAAGCGCGCGCGCCAATCCTTCGGGATAACGGGTAAGCAAAGCTCCGGAAGCGTCTGCTAGAAACTCCCGCTTGCGGGAAATCGCCATCTGAATAAGCATGGCGCCAAGCGGAGCTAACACAGCCAATATCAATCCTATCAATAAAAAAATCGGCGATGAACCACGCCTGTCGTTGTTATCCCGTCCGCCGAAACCACCCGTGGTGAGTAAAGCCGAACCGCCCCAAAAAAATGACCTCATTAAAAAGTCCGAAGCGATTGAAATAAAACCAACCAGCACAACTACGGCGGTTGAAATCAACATATCGCGATTGCCGATATGAGAAAGTTCGTGGCTGATAACCCCTTCAAGCTCGGAACGGTCAAGAATACCCAAAAGCCCGGTAGTAGCCGCGACAACCGCATGTTTTGGGTCGCGTCCGGTCGCGAAAGCGTTAGGTGATTTTTCGTTAATAAGATAAATTTTCGGCATCGGCAAACCGGCGGTAATCGCCAGATTTTCAACCACATTATAAAGTTCCGGCGCGTTTTTCTTTTCAACTGGAACGGCTCCGGCCATTTTCAAAACGATTTTATCGGAATACCAGTACGCGAGGATATTCATTCCAACGCTCAAAATTACCGCAAAAAAAAGAATATTCCGTGAACCAAAAAATTGAGAAAAAACCCAGCCCAAACCGATAACAACAATCAAAAAAACGCCGAATAAAATCCAGGTTTTCCTGATATTTGAATCACGATGCGTATATAATGAAACGTTCATTAAAATTTCACGGCCACCGGTTCTTTCTCTGCCGCTTCTTCAACTTCAAAAAATTTCTCTTCCTTAAAGCCAAAGCTTCCGGCAATTAAGTTTGTCGGAAAAGTTTCAATTTTAGTATTAAGGTCGCGAATTGTGGCGTTGTAAAACCGCCGGCTTGCCTGGATTTTATTTTCAGTGTCCGCCAGTTCCCTTTGCAAATCCAAAAAATTGACGTTGGCTTTTAAATCAGGATAATTTTCCGAAACCGCGAAAAGCGTTTTCAAAGTCATTGACAAAGCGTTCTCCGCTTTGTCGCGCTCCAGCGGAGTCCCGCCTGATATTTTAGAACGAGCCAACGTAACATTTTCCAGAACTGATTTTTCATGATTCATATAGCCCTTAACGGTTTCCACCAGATTAGGAATAAGGTCATAGCGCCGCTTAAATTGCACGTCAATATCCGAAAGAGCTTCTTTCGCCCGATAACGAAGCGTTACCAGCCTATTGTAAACCGCAATCAGCCAGACAATAGCCAAAAACGCCAAACCTAAAATTATATAAATAATAGTTTGAGTGTTCATACCAGCTACTATACCATAAAATTGTTAAAAAATTAAATCGCGCGAATTTACTAATTTTTACGAATATACGAATTCGTATATTAGTATTTATTCGTAAATTAGCGTGATAGTTAATTTTTAGTAATCCCCTCCCATTGGCGGCATTCCCATTCCGCCAGGCATCCCCATGCCTTTATCTTTCTTTTCCGGCAAATCAGTTACGGCCGCGCCAACGGTTAAATAAGTGCTGGCTACGGAAACGGCGTTGATAAAAGCGATTTTCACGACTTTCAGCGGGTCAATAATGCCGGCCTCTTTCAAGTCGCATGTTCTGTTGGTAACGGCGTTAAAGCCCCACCAGATATTTTCCGCTCTTTTTTTCTTTAATTCGTCAATTATGGCGTGGGAAGACTCTCCGCTATTTTGAATAATCGCCAGCAAAGGCGCCTCCAAAGATTTCTGCAAAATAAACTGCGCCCTGTCGGAAACCGATTCGGCTTCCGGACTTAACAGCTGACGGCTGGCCGCTGAAGCGTTAAACAAAGCGATTCCTCCGCCCGGAACAATTCCTTCTTCCATTGCGGCTCTCGTCGCGGCAACCGCGTCTTCAACCCGCTGTTTTAATTCTTTTTGCGCCGATTCGGTTGGCGCTCCTACTTTAATGACAGCCACGCCGCCGGCCAGCTTGCCTAAACGTTCCTGCAGTTTCTCTTTGTCAAAATCGGAAGTAGTTTTTTTAATTTGAGCTTTTATCTGGCTAATCCGATCCTCAATCATTTTTATGTCGCCTTTCCCCGCAATAATAGTGGTGTTGTCTTTGTCGGAAACAACGCGATGGCTGTGCCCTAAATCAGCAAGATTAATATTTTCAAGTTTTTTGCCCAAATCCTCGGAGATGAAAGTCGCGCCGGTCACAACCGCGATGTCCTGCAATATCTCTTTTCTACGGTCCCCGAAACCCGGAGCTTTGACGGCTAAAACATTAAAAATACCGCGCAGTTTGTTCACCACTAAAGTCGCCAAAGCCTCGCCTTCAACTTCATCGGCGATAATCACCAGTTCTTTTTTACCGCTTTGGACTATTTTCTCAAGAATGGACAAAATGTCGTTTATGGCTGAAATTTTCTTGTCGGTCACCAGAATGTAAGGGTCTTCCAAAGCCGCTTCCATGCGCTCCTGATTGGTAATCATATAAGGCGAAACATAACCGCGGTCAAACTGAAGACCCTCAACTATTTCATAGGAATTGCCGATAGTGTTTGAATCATCAATGGTAACTACGCCGTCGCGGCCAATTTTCCCCATAACTTCGGCGATTAATCCGCCGATTTCCTGGTCTTTTGAAGAAAGCGTCGCGACTTCTTCTATTTTTTTATTGTCGTTAATAACTTCTTTTTGCTTTTCAAGAGCGTGGACAATAATCTTGGCCGCTTTTTTAAGCTCTTCCGCGAGTTGGATGACATTAAATCCTTTTTCTCTGATTGCTTTTTCGCCTTCAGCTATCATCGCGTGTGCCAAAACAACGGAGGTTGTGGTGCCGTCGCCGACATTGTCATTAGTTTTATCAGCCGCCTGCTTAATAAACTCCGCGCCCAAATTTTCGTATTTGTCTTCAAACTCAATTTCTTTAGCAACGGTTACGCCGTCAAAAGTAACCTGCGGAGCGCCGTAGCCTTTTTCTATAACAACGGCCCGTCCACGCGGACCCAAAGTCATCCGCACCGCTTCGGCTAATTTGTCTATTCCCTTTTTTATCGCCGTTCTGGCGTTTTCATTAAATAAAATTTGTTTTGCCATCACTTTGTAAAATATAAAATGTTAAATGGATAATGAAACATATCGCATGTCGCATTTACCATCATATTAACTATTCAAGGATTGCGAGTATATCATCTTCATCGCCGACCAAATATTTTTTACCCTCTATTTCAATTTCATCGGGGCCGTATTTTTTAAACAATACAACATCGCCGGTTTTGACCGACATCGGAATCCGCTCGCCTTTTTCGTTAAACTTGCCCGGGCCGATAGCTAAAATTTTCCCTTTAATAGGTTTTTCTTTTTCAGCCGTGTCGGGTAAAACAATGCCGGACTTAGTTGTCTGCTCTTGTTCCAACGGCTCAATAAAAACTCGGTTTGAAAGAGGTTTTAACATAAAAATATGTATTAAATTTTAACCTATGGTAAAAACTTGTCAAATATTGACCCCGCACTTAAAAAGCGGTGTTATTAATCTGCTCAATTTCTTTTAGTTAATTCTTTATCTTGTTTTTCAAGGTAAAAATAAGAGCTATAAGACGTTTTATTACTCAAAACCATCATAATTTGCATAAGCTTTATTTTAGATAAAACTCTGAATCTGAAAGATGCCGCTTTTTAAGTGATGGGGTTGACATTTTTAAATAAATTTGTATAATTTAAAAAGTTTTTATTTTAAAAACACTAATAGAGGACGTAATGAAAAGAATGGCAAAAATAGTTGGCGTAGGATGGGCAATAATTGGTTTACTGATAGTAATTATGCTTGTAAGACTTTACATCATAAATCAATAAATTAAAGAGAAGGAGATGAATATGAAGGAGTTTAACAGAAAATTTGCGCTAATAATGTGTAAAATTGCCGGTATAATCTTAATAATACTCGGCGGTATAATGGTTTACGCGCTTCCTCAAATATTAATAGCACTTTGGCCGACGGAAGGCAAAACTTTAAATACAACCGAAATGGTTTGGCTGGACGGAATTGCAACACTGCCAATAGCAGTAGCATTCGGCCTTGGTCTAACCCTGCTTTATTGGGAAAAAAGTCCGAGTTAAGAAGTTAACCCCCCATCTTTAACAATAGAAAGATGGGGGGGGTTATTATTCATTCTGAATAATAAATTCTTAATTATAATTATACTTCTCTTATCAAATCAGAAATTCTTTTTGTATCCGGATGAAATTCCAGTTCTTCATCTCCGTATTTTACGCGAGGCTGAAAACCGTTTGCTTCTTTTTTCAAGTTTTTTTCAATCCGTTTTATTTGAACGGCTTTTAAAAACTTTTCCAAATAATCCCCTAGCCAGCCGTTTAAAATTGTTTCCCAAAAAATTTTACCGGAATTTGATTTTTTGAAAATATGCCGCTTGTCAGCGAAATAAACCGCATCCGCCCAGCCATTAGCTTCATAAAACTTTTTTATAACCGCTGGCTCACCGAAAATCGGCGCAAGGTTTTTATAAAGCTCCCGCCAATAAATATTGTAAGGCGGTGAAAGCTTAAAAGATTTTTCCGTGACAAAATGATTAAAACAAATTTTATCGGACGCTTCTTCAGTATGATGTATTAATTTCCGCCGCCGCCAGCCGAACAATCCGAAAATTAAAACACAGAAAAACCGCGCCGTAAAAATCCTGTTGCTCCGGCATCCGACAATAACGTCAAAATCTGAATTTTTATGGACATTACCCAACGCCATTGAACCGGCACCAAGAACAAAATCAACGAACGGCAGATAAGAAAACGGCCAGCTTATTTTTAAAAACCTCTTCCATTTTTTGTCGCATAAAACATCCTGCCAGCGCCGTTTCAAAGAATAATCGTTGAGCGGCCGGCTCAGACGCCGGTAAAATTTTTCTATTTCAAAATCAACCTGTTTAGCCATAATCATTTTTTAATTATAATACTTTTACCCCGCGCTTAATATTTAGGAAGTGGAACTTCCAAAATATTAGTTGCCTAAAACTAGGAACTAAAGTACTTTAAATACAGAAGTTTAATCAATTTTAAAACTTTTACATTTAAGAAAGGCGGGGCTGTAAAATGTCTACTGATAGGAAGTTTCTGGTTTTCTTGTTTTTATTTTTAATATCTCTAGTAACGGCTTATCCGTTAATAGGGCTGGCTGAAATAAACCATGAGGAAAGCTATTTTTATATAAGAAGATATATCCCAGCCGGAACAACCGAAAAGCTTCTTTATAACCGTACCGGCCCGACAATAAAAACCGAGTACGGACTAAAAAGCAAATTCAATCTCCCCCAGCAGATTAAAATGAACTTGGATTTTATTCTCCAAGGCTCGGTTATCGGCCTGACTGACCCGCCGGAACAATGGCTGATAAATTTAAGTTTTGAAAGAATTTTTTGGAAAAACTTTAATTTAAAAATCGGGTATGACAAACAGCATAATATTTCGCGCGGCGATAACGGGTCGCCAAAAGGATTTGGGATTGCCAGAACATACTTTGAAACCGGCTATATTTTATCTTTTAACCGCGCCGGTTACGCCGGATTCAGCCATGAAAAAACCTATTTATACGGCAGGCAATATATTTTAGACTGGACAACGGAAGGACTATTTTACAACCGCTCCGGCCCTATTTTAAGAAGCGAATACGGCCTGGAAAATCAATTCAACTTTCCATTGCTTATTAAATTGAATCTTGGCCTTGCTTTGCGCGGGTCAAGCGTTAAAATTGCCAATCCGCCGGAACAATGGCTGTGGAATTTAAATCTTGAAAAAGAAATATGGAAAAACGCTGTTTTTAAAACAGGGTACGGCAAACAATATGATATTTCTAAATCCATTACCGAATTGGAAGAAAAAAGCGAAACATCAAAAGCGTATTTTGAAATAGGATTCCGTTTTAAGTAATTTATAAAAGCTCTGTTTATAAACAGAGCTTTTATTTTGGTTATTCTTGGGCGATGTCAGCCGCCGGACGCTCAATGCTTAAAGGCTCAACGCCGGCCGCTTGGCCGCTGATTCTTAAAACATCTTTGTCTATTTTACCGAATTCCTTATAAGCGTTGTTATACGCGCCCACCGTGACGCCTAAATTCTTTCCCAATTTTTGCATATGCTCGTCATAAACAGCCAAGTGCCTGGTAAGATTTTCCACCTGCTTGATGATATCAAGCGCTTGCTCGGAAATTTTTTGGTTGCGCAAGCCTTGAAGAACCGTCTGCAAATAAGCAAGAAAAGAAGTCGGAGAAACAATAATAACTCTTTTTTGTCCGGCGTAATGAATAAGATTCCTGGTATCATCCGCAACCGCTCCCACTTTATTAATCAGCAAATCGTAATAAACCGCTTCCGAAGGAATAAACATGAAAGCGAAATCCATGGTGTTTTCCTGCGGTTTTACGTATTTGGCTGTTTCGTCAATGCGGTTTTTCAAATCAGCCACCAGCGCCGCTTCATATTTTTTTCTCTCCGGCGAACCGGGTACCGCTTCCAAAATACGGTTATAATTTTCCAGACTGAACTTGGAATCAATTGGAATTATCCGTTTGTCAACGAAAACAACGGCGTCAACAATAACACCGTCGGAAAAACCATACTGCATCTGAAAAGCTCCCGGCGGCAAAACATTTTTCAAAACCGTTTCCAGATAATATTCTCCCAAAATTCCCCGCTGTTTAGGGTTCTTCAAAATATCCTGCAAATTTTTCAGCTGTTCCGAAAAACTCATCACCTGTTTGTTGGTTTCTTCAAGACGCACTAATTTTTCGGTAACATCGCGGACAATGCGCGCGCTTTCGCCGAATTGGCGCTGAATAATCCTGGTTGATTCGCCAAGCTTGCCGTCTACGGCCCGAGCTATTTCATGAATCTGATTTTGCAGCATTAAAAAAGACTGCTCTTCGCTTTTTGACGGCTGAAAATGCTTGCGCAAAAACCAAAAAATAGCGGCCAAACCGCCGATTAAAACCGATAAAATAACCAGAAAAAAAACCAAGTCCATTATTTTAATTCTAAAACTTTTTTCAAAACTAGCAAAATCCGTTCCGCCATAATTTGATGACCGTATTCGTTCGGATGGATGTCGTCATGCATAAGGTCGCGGCGGAGTAAAATGCCGCCGAGAATATCGGGAACATAACCGGCGATTTTATTATCCCAGGCAAGCCGTGAATAATTCATCTCATAATTCGCGAGAAACTGCTGGCTGACGCCGATTAAAATAACTTTGGCTCCGCTATTCTGGATTTTTTTGATTATTTCTTCCAAATTCTTAAAAACCGAAAAGGTCGGCGTATTATGCAAAAAATCATTGCCGCCGAGAAGAACCAAGACAATATCGGGTTTGCGCGCCAAGACATCGTTATCCAAACGAAGCAAAGCCGTTGCCGTGGTGTCGCCTGTTCTGCCGACGTTTATAACCGGATTATTTATTAAAAGAGCGAGCCGGCTGACAAAATTTTTATCAGCCTGAACACCGAAACCACTTGTCAAACTGTCCCCGAAAGCCACGATTACTTTTTGAGTCGGCGGTTTATGATAATAATTAAAAGTTCCGGCGGAAATAAAATAAAAAATAAAAGAGCTGACAACCAAGATAATTGCGACTCCTTCGGATAAGGAAAAAATAACCGGCTGCTTGCGCATTAAATGTTAGAGCTCCTTGTCCAATTCCTCAAGTAATTTTTGAGCTTTAGCTGAAAGCTTCTTTGGATAACGAAGTTCAAAATCAACGTAAAGGTCGCCATGACCTCCTTCAAGCTTCGGCATTCCCAATCCAGCGATACGAAGTTTTTCCTTAAAATTAAATCCGGACGGCATTTCAATTTCAATAAATCTTCCGGCTAAAGTGTTTATTTTTATTTTTTTGCCAAGAAACGTTTCGGCAACGCTAATAGATTGTTTTATCAAAAGGTCGGGACCGCGACGTTCAAACGCCGGATGCGGCTTGACTTTGACTACTAAATATAAATCCCCCGGCTGGCTGTTTCTGCCGCCCGCTTCTCCGGCTCCTTTTACGGTGATGACTTGCCTATCGTCAATGCCTGGTTTTATAAAAATTTCAACCTGATGTGAACCGGTTTCGCGACCCGAACCGGAACAATAAACGCATATCTTATTAGGTTTTTCTCCCGAACCAAGACAATCCGGACAAACTTTAACCTGGGAAAAAGCGCCGAAAAAAGTCCGGCGGCTTTCCCTGATTTCACCCTGGCCGGCGCAAGCCGAACAAACGATTACGCCTGATTTTTTGTCATAACCAATGCCTTCGCAATGCTTGCAATTTACCAAAGTATTGTATTTAACCGTCTTTTTCACCCCGTTAAAAGCCTCTTCTAATGTGATTTCCTGAACTATTTCCACATCGCCTCCCCTTTGATAAGTTTTGCGGCGCCTTAAACCCAACCCTTCAAAAAAAGCGTCAAAAACATCGTTAAAATCTCCGCCTTCTCCGCCAAACCCGAATTCCACGTTAAAATCCCCGAACCCAGGCCAACCGCCGGCTCCAAACGGAGAACCGCCCGGGGCTCCGTCAACCCGGCCAAAACGGTCATACATCGCCCGCTTTTCCTTATTGGAAAGAGTCTGATAAGCCTCGCTTACTTCCTTAAATTTTGACTCGTTGCCGCCCGGCTTATCAGGATGAAACTGATGGGCAAGCCGGCGATAAGCTTTTTTTATATCATCCTCGGTGGCGTCTTTTTTAACGCCTAAAATTTTATAAAAATCTTTCATAAATGTAAGATGTTGGACGTTCGAAGTTAGAAGTATAAAACAAATAAATCATTTATAAAACCACGACTTCCCTGCTGCGGCTTTCATACAAAATCGCCATAAAAAGCGTTGCCAGAAGAATTTCAAAAATAATAAAAGATAAAATATTCACCAGCCAAACAAGCGGAATGCTTAAGCCGCGTAGCAGCAAAAACAAAGAAAAGAAAAAAGAAATCGCGATAATATTTTTAACCAAATCAGGGGCTTTGTCAAAGTTTTCTTTAGCCGCGCGGTATAAAATTTCCGATACTGCGGACTTAGAATCAATTTGAATGCCCAAAAAAGCTGAACTCCGTTTGAGCAAACCGTCAACCGTTTGTCTTATAAGCAAAGTTTTAACGTCCGCCGGCGCGGCCGCGGCAAGCTCATCCGACTCAACCTGCCGGCTGGCAAGTTTTTCCAAAACATCGCCTATATTTTGGTCTAAAACAAAACGCCAGTCAACAGGCAAAAAACGGGAAACAGGGTCAAAACTCCAAAAAAGAATATTTTTAAAACCCGCTTCGGAAACAAAAAAACTTCCGGTGATGAAAAAATCCATATAGAAAACGGCAATACTAAAAATTATAAGGCCGGTGATTATTTTAGGCAGAAAAACAGCCAATAAACGATGCAAACGAACTTTCATCATATTAGCGTATTCATAACGTTCCCTTAAAACTCCGACTAAAAATAAAAGAACAGTAACGCCCGCGATAACCGCGAAAAAAATCGGCTGGCTAATTGCTTTATCGTAAAAAAACGAACCAAGCCCTAAAACGCCCAATAAAATCGCAAACAAAAGAAAACGGAAATTTTTTATCACAATCGGCAAAAAACTGAAAAAACTTAAAAATCCCGTCAAGACTCCCAAAAAAATAAATAGCTGGATGTAATTCGGATTCAATAAATCAAAATTATAAAAAAGCTGGCGCAAAAAAAAGCTTAAACCCGCGGCAAAACCGACAAATAAAAAAGCGAGAACGATTATTTTGATTAGCGAACGGTCAACTTCCGCCGCCGGCGCCTGTTTCTGGGGAAGACGAAGGTCCATCTTGTTTATTATACATCGCGGCTCCGGCTTTTTGAAGTTCTGCCGACAGTTCCGCTGTTTTTGATTTTATTTCTTCAATATTATCGCTGTTTTTAACGCTTTTTAAAGCTTCTATTTTAACATTTAATGACGATTTTAAATCAGCGCTTATTTTGTCTCCGGCTTCGCGCATGGTTTTCTCGCTTAAGTAAACAAGGTTTTCCGCCTCGTTTCTTACCTGCGCCAGTTCCTGCTTGCGCTGGTCTTCGCCGGCATGCTCGGCCGCTTCCCGCTTTAATTTTTCAATTTCATCCTTGGAAAGGCTGGTTCTTGCTTCAATCCTGATTGACTGGCTTTTGCCGCTTGCCTTGTCTTTGGCGGAGACATTTAAAATGCCGTTGGCGTCTATGTCAAAAGACACCTCAACTTGAGGCGTACCGCGAAGCGCCGGCGGCAAGCCGTCAAGAATAAACCTGCCTAAAGTTTTATTATCCCCAGCCATCGCTCTTTCCCCTTGCAAAACATTAATTTCAACCGAAGTCTGGTTATCCGCCGCTGTTGAAAAAATCTGGGATTTTGAAGTCGGGATAGTGGTGTTTTTTTCTATTATTTTCGTGAATACGCCACCAAGAGTCTCCAAACCCAAAGACAGCGGCGTAACATCCAACAATAAAACATCGCGCACGTCTCCCTGCAAAATACCGGCTTGAATGGCGGCGCCGACAGCCACCACTTCATCGGGATTAATGCCCTGATGCGGTTCTTTGTTGAAAAATTTTTTAACCGCTTCCTGAATCGCCGGCATTCTTGTCTGGCCGCCGACCATCACTATTTCGTTAATATCGACTGGTTTGAAATTCGCTTCAGCCAAAGTTTTTTTCACAAGCTCAATTGAACGGTCTATATAATCACGCACCAGCTCTTCAAACTTTGCCCGCGTAAGCTTCATCAAAAAATGTTTCGGCCCGGCAGAATCGGAACTTATATAAGGAAGATTGATTTCCGTTTCAAAAGCGGTTGAAAGTTCGTGCTTGGCGCGCTCGGCCGCTTCTTTAAGGCGCTGAAGCGCCAGCGGGTCTTTGGAAATATCCATGCCCTCCTGTTTTTTATATTCCGCCACAAGATATTCAATAAGCCGTTTGTCAAAATCATCGCCGCCAAGATGAGTGTCGCCGCCGGTGGATTTCACCTCAACAGTATCGTCAGCTATCTCCAAGACCGAAATATCAAAAGTGCCGCCGCCAAAATCATACACTATTATTTTTTCGTTTTTCTGCTTGTTAAGGCCGTAAGCCAAAGCCGCGGCAGTCGGCTCGTTGATGATGCGGCGAACTTTGAAGCCGGCGATTTCTCCGGCGTTTTTTGTGGCTTGACGCTGGGAATCGTCAAAATAAGCCGGAACGGTAATAACCGCTTCGTCTATTTTTTCGCCAAGCTTGGCTTCGGCGTCGGCTTTTAATTTAGCCAGAATCATCGCTGAAATTTCTTCCGGCTTATACCAGCGACCCTGTCCTGAGCCGGCCGAAGAATCGCTCATTTTAATCTCAACGCCGTCAGCCGAAGACTTTTGAATTTCATAAGGCAGCCAGACTTTATCATGCTGAACTTCAGCATCCCCGAATTTCCGGCCAATCAGCCTTTTTACGGAAAAAATCGTGTTTTTCGGGTTGGTAACGGACTGACGTTTGGCTAAAAGCCCGACCAAGCGCTCATTGGTTTTGCTGATTGCCGCGATAGAAGGCGTAGTGCGATTGCCTTCGCGGTTTTCAATAATCTTCGGCTCGCCGGCCTCAACAACCGCCATCGCCGAATTAGTTGTTCCTAAATCTAT
>JBBUEA010000066.1:0-3109 GCA_038057035.1 Patescibacteria group bacterium
GATTGCTATTTTTTTATAGCTGATTTGCACGCTCTTACTGAAAATCCGGACGCGAAAAATTTAAAAGCCAATATACTAAATCTGGCGGCTGATTTTTTAGCGGCCGGTTTGGACCCGAAAAAATCAACTATTTTTATCCAGTCGCAAATTCAGCCTTTGCAGGAACTTAAATGGATTTTAAGCACTTTAACGCCGTTAAGCGAGTTGATGCGAATGACGGCTTTTAAGGAAAAAGTGCTTCAATCGCTCAAGCCGTCCGATAGAAAAAAAATCGTCAAAGAACGATTTGATGAAATCATTGAAAAATCAAATTTCGGTTTGGCGGAATATCCGGTTTTAATGGCCGCGGATATTTTGCTTTACGACGCCGAATTCGTGCCGGTTGGCGAAGACCAGCTTCAGCATTTGGAGCTGGCACGGACTTTGGCGAGGAAATTCAATAAAAAATACGGCTCAACTTTTAAAAAGCCCAAGCCGTTTTTAACTCTTACGCCGCGCGTGATGTCGCTGGACGACCCTTATAAAAAAATGTCCAAGTCCCGCCCCGAAGGCTGTTTGTTTCTGGATGATTCGCCGGAAATGATTCGCGAGAAAGTAAAGAAAGCCGTTACGGATTCCGGACGGGAAATCAAATTTGACCCGGAGAAAAAACCCGCCATAAGCAATTTAATGGGAATTTTTTCCGTTTTAACCGGCGTATCGCTAAAAGAAATTGAAAAGAAATTTAAAAATAAAGGCTACGGGGAATTTAAAGAAGACTTAGCCGAGATTATTGTTGAGTATTTCATGTCGTTCCGAAGGACATCGGATGTCCTTCGGACATCCGATGTCCTAAGATTGAAAAAAATTCTTCAGGCCGGCGCCAAAAAAGCCAACGTTATTGCTGGCCGCAAAATAACAGAAGTTAAAAAGAAAATCGGTTTAAAGATTTAATTCGGATGTTTTCTGATATCAAGCAAAATATAAATGTCGTTTCTGAACGGAATTCGGAAAAATACTCCTTAAATCTTGGATGATATTTAATTTTCATTTCTCCAATGATTTTTTGAGCTTCTGAACCGAACTAAAAGGCCCAACTATCTTATCGCGTTTAACATCCTTTATAATTTTATTTAAATCCTTATCAAAATTAAATTGAACGCCCGCTTTCTTTTTTGAAATGCGTAAAAGTTCCTCATATTCTTTACAAGGAATAGCTACCAACTTTTCTCCTTTAACTATTTTTTTAGGAATAGTAATTATATTCATATTTTTTATTCCATCACAACAAAAAATCAAAAGTCAAAATAACTTCTTACGATGTTGAAGATCGTAAGATTGCTTATCCGCTATTGGTGTGGGGGTTTATTTATAGTCCGTACCAGCCGCTGGTGCCTTTGCAGACCCAAAGTGTTGTGCTGGTAGTGCCGTCTGTACGGACAACCATTCTTCCAGCCTCGCTAGCCGCGTCGCAGTCAGCGGCCGCCGGATTAGCTCCTGAAACAGTTGAAATTTGAATGTAATTGCCGACGATATGTAAAGCACTGGCAGGCGTGCTTGTTCCGATGCCGATGTTGCCAGAGGTAGCTATTTGAATTCTATTTACTCCTCCCGTTACAAAAGATAATGAATCGGCAGCAGTGCTATTTATACCAGTATTTGGATCATTATAAAATGAATAGGCAGTTTGAGAATTTGAATAATTAACATAAGTATAAATCCAAGGCCCGCCTTGGCCCGCTAGGCTTTTAAGATTACCTGAGCTGTCTATAATAAGAAGAGATGTTCCCAAATTGGTATTCAAAGCTAATAAATTTTTAGCGTCAGCGATATCATTGCTTCTAATATGTAGCATTGCGTTTGGCGCAGTTGTCCCAATGCCGACGTTGCCGGAAGTGCTGGAAACATACAAAGCGCTGGAGCTTACATGGAGAAGACCGGTTGGGGAAGAATTGCCGACGCCGACATTACCAGAAGAAGCAACAACTAGAGCATTAGGGCTGGAAGAAGCGGCAATATGTAAAAGCCCCATTGGTACTGCGGTTCCTATGCCTACAAAACCTACGCTGGTACTGGCGGCATAATTACTTCCGACAGCTCCTATTATTCTAAATAAAGGAGTGTTAGTTGTGGCGATATTATAAATACTGAAATCATCTAAATCGTTTATGGAAACGGTACTATTGTTATTTAATAAAATCCTTGTTCCGCTGTATGCCGATAAAAGCATCCATCGATTGTCATTTGGATCCAACCCTATTTTTATTATACTGTCTGTACCTTCAACCCCTCTAAAAAATAAATCGCCGCCAGGCAAATTTATATTGCCTGTTGGAATATCTAATCTTACTGTTGGATTCGTCGTTCCGATGCCTATAAAACCCGTAGTGCTGGAAACATACAAAGCATTGGAGCTTACGTGAAGAAGGCCGGTTGGGGAAGAGTTGCCAATGCCGACATTGCCCGCGTTAGTAACAGTCAGAATCGGCGTGGCGGTGGCTACTTGAAAAAGGTTTGTAATAGTAGTTGTGCCAACGGCTATTTTATTGCCGATATTGCCGGAGTTAGTTACGGTAAAGATAGGCGTTGCTGTGGCTATTTGAAAAAGATTTGTAATAGTGGTTGTGCTAATGGCTATTTTATCAAAAAAGGCGTTTTTCCAGCGGTTTAAACTTTGGCCAACGGAAAAAGTGTTATCGGCGTTTGGTATTAAATCTGAATCAAAAGTCGCGGCGGAAACCCTGGCAATGGCAGTGCTTAAAGTGCGGGAAACATTGGTGAAAAGAGGCGCGTTGGCGTTATTGTAATTTAAAGTCATATCAAGCTGGACAGTGGCGTGGCCGCTTGGGTTTTCATATTTAGTAACGCTAAAATTGCCGACAGTTACGCGGTTGCTGGTAAGCGTGGTGCTGGCTTCTGTTCCTTGCCGGAGATAAATCGCGGTGTTGCTGGCGTCGGCAAAGATTAGAACTGGGTCGGTTGACGAGCTTTTTGTCCGGAGTTTTAAAGTGGAAGTTGCTATGCCGGTCGGAATGTCAATGTTGCTTGATTCACGGACATGGCGTTGGATATTTTGCAGAACAAATTCCAGATTTTGGGTAACTTCAGCCGAAGCTGTTTCGCGGTTTTG
>JBBUEA010000066.1:3209-5633 GCA_038057035.1 Patescibacteria group bacterium
CCCTGGGGTTTTACCAGGAAAATAAAGCTGATGAAGCTTTGGGAAGGCTGAAAAATTATATCAGGGAAACAGCCGTGGTCAGCCGTTCGGGCAGGCAGATGGAAATTGACCGCAGAGACGTGGCAGTCGGCGATATTTTGCATTTCAGTCAGGGCGACCGGATAGCGGCCGACGCTAGGGTTGTTTTTGCCAATAATGTTTCGGTTGACCAGTCGTTTTTGACCGGCGAATCATTACCTGTTGAAAAAAAATCAGCCGCCGCGAGCTTTCAGGCGGATTTAATTGACCAGAGTTCAATGGTTTTTTCCGGCAGTCTTGTTGTTGAGGGGGTAGGATTCGCCGTGGTAATCGCGATTGGCAAGGACAGCCAGCTTGGCCGGATTGCCGATATTCTTGCCAAGACAAAAAAAGAAAAAACTCCGCTTCAAAAACAAATCGCGAGTTTTTCAGCGAACGTAAGTTTAATATTGCTGGCTCTGACCGCCGGCGTTTTTTTGCTTGGCTGGTATTTTGGCAAACCTCTTTTTGAAATGTTTTTGACTTCGGTAGCGATTGCTGTCGCGGCTTTGCCCGAAGGTTTACCGATTGCTTTAACCGTGATTTTAGCTGTTGGCGTTGAAAGGCTGGCTAAAAAGAACGGCGTGGTCAGGAAACTGCTCGCTGCCGAAACTTTGGGTAATACGACTGTTATTTTGACCGACAAAACCGGAACTTTAACTGAAGCCAGGATTAGTCTTTCGGAAATTATTGTTGAGCCGTTAAAAAGCGGAGCTGACAATCTATTGAAGTCTTACTTCAATAGATTGGAAAAAGAGATTTTGGAGCTGGCGGTTTTGAACTCTCATATTTTGATTGAAAATCCGGATGAACCGGTTTCGCTTTGGCGGATTAGCGGCCGGTCCGTTGAAAAGGCCGTTGTTTTGGGAGCGGCTGAGGCCGGAGTGGCTGTTGTTAAAATAAAATCCGAAATAATTGATTTTTTGCCTTTTAATTCCGAGCATCAATACGCGGGCGTTTTATTCAAAAAAAACAACAAACATTTTGTTTTGGGGATAATGGGCGCGCCGGAAAGAATTTTGGGAATGTCCGGATTTTTTCATAATAACGGCCGTCTTGAAAAAATCGGCAAAAAAGAAAAAGTTTTGCTTGAAGAGTTTATAGCGAAAAAAGCTTTTGACGGCGGACGGGTTTTGGCTGTTGCCGGACGGGATTTTGACTCTTTACCGCATAACGGTTTTCAAGAGCTGAAAAATTTAAACCAAATGTCGCTTCTAGGTTTTTTGGTTTTGCGCGACCAGATTAGACCTGGAGTCGCGGCTGTTATCAAACAAGCTGAAGAAGCCGGAATAAAAACCGTGATTGTTACCGGCGACCACAGGGGAACCGCTGAAGCGTTGGCAAAACAAATCGGTTGGACCATTGACGAAACCAGCGTTATTGACGGCGCCCGGCTTGATGAAATTTCAAAAGACGATTTAATTAAAATTTTGCCTTTGGTGAAAATTTTTTCCAGAGTAACGCCTGAAGGCAAATTAAAGCTTGTCCAGATTTACCAGGCTTACGGAGAGCTGGTGGCGATGGTTGGGGACGGTGTCAATGACGCGCCGGCTCTTAAAACAGCCGATATCGGCGTGGCCCTCGGTTCCGGAACCGATGTAGCCAGGGAATCGGCGGATATTATTCTTCTTGACGATAATTTTGAAACTTTGACTTCGGCGATTGAAGAAGGCCGCAGGATTATTGAAAACATAAAGAAAGTGGTTGTTTTCCTTTTTTCTAGCGTTTTTGATGAGCTGATTTTGATAGGCGCTTCCATTGCTGCCGGTCTGCCCTTGCCTTTAAACGCGCTTCAGATACTTTGGGTGAATTTTTTTAGCGACAGTTTGCCGGCCACGGCTTTATCTTTTGAAAATGGCTTCACCGATCTTTTAAAAAAACCGGTTAAAGATAAAAATCCGATTTTTGATTCAGCGGTTAAATTTTATATTTTAGTTATCGGGGTTTTCACCAGTTCTTTGAATTATTTTTTTTATGTCTGGTTTTTAGCCCAAGGCGTTGACGCGGAAATAGTCAAAACCTTCATATTTTTCAGTTTCGGCACCTATACTTTGTTTTTAACTCTTTCCGTCCGAAGTTTGAAAAAACAAATCTGGGAATACAATCCTTTCTCTAATTTTTATCTTTTGGCGGCGATTACAATGGGAATTATTTTAATGCTGTTAGCCGTTTATCTGCCGCTTCTGCAGAATATTTTTAAAACCGTTTCGTTATCCTGGCAATGGTTAGCGGCGAGTCTTGGTTTAGGGCTTTTTAATATTATGGCTTTAGAATCAGGAAAGTGGTTTTATAGGAATAGGGAATAATAATTAAATTTTATTTCGCGACTACTAATCCTATTATTTTTTTGGCGCCGGCTTTTTTAAG
>JBBUEA010000066.1:5733-11497 GCA_038057035.1 Patescibacteria group bacterium
CAAAGCAAAGTTTTCGGAGTTTTACAGTCAAGGCATTGCAACGGGAAAAGGACGTCAAGAATAAAAAACCAAAGATTTTTTAAAATAATTTTCATAGATAGTTAGAATTAAAAATTAAATATTAAAATGCAAAATGGCGGCACTTTACAAAAATTTTTAATAAAATTTTTGTAAAATTCTTAAATTTTGATTTTTAAATTTTAATTTTTGCATTAAAGATATATGTTATACTTATAATATAATGAGCTTTTTGCAGTCAATTTTAAGGCTTAAGCCGACTTCTTATTTGGGAGTGGATATCGGCACGAGCTCCATAAAAATCGTTGAAGTTTCCAAGTCTCTTCAAAAGCCCCAGCTTAAAACTTACGGGGTTCTGGAAACTTACGGCCATTTGGAAAGGTTAAACAATGCCATTCAAACAAGTTCGTTGAAAATTCTGGAAAAGGAAACTTCGGAACTGCTGAAGACTTTGGTGGCTGAAATGAAAGTTAAAACAAAAGATGTTATCGCGTCTTTGCCTCAATTTCTTGCTTTTACCACTCTTTTGGAATTGCCTCAAATGACCGCTGATGATACCGGAAAGTCGGTTTCGTTTCAAGCGCGCCAGTATATTCCTCTGCCGATTTCCGAAGTATCCATTGACTGGATTCAGGTCGGCGAACGGGAAGATGAAAACGGAGTTAAAAAACAGCAAGTTTTTTTAATCGGGGTTCCCAATGAGCATATTAAAAAATATAAAGGTATTTTTAAAGCCGCCGGACTTACGCTTAGGGCGTTTGAACTTGAAAGTTTGAGTTTAAGCCGCGCGCTTATAGGCACCGATCAGCCTCCGGTCGCGCTGGTTGATATAGGGGCCCGTTCAACAATTGTTTCTATTATTGATAAGGGTTTGATGCAGCATGGCAGTCAGACTGATTTTGCCGCTTCTTCATTAACTCAGGCGATTGCCGGAGGGCTGAATATTAACATTAGGCGGGCTGAAACTTTAAAAAAACAAAGAGGGTTGCTCGGCCGCGGCGGGGAATACGAACTTTCCACTTTAATTTTGCCGTTTTTAGATGCTATAATAGAAGAGATAAGGCGGGCAATAAAAGCCTTTCAGGATAAAAATCCCGACAGTCGCATTGAGCGGGTTATTTTAGGCGGCGGCGGCTCCAATTTGCTTGGCATAGAGAAATATTTTTCCGACCAGCTGGGACTTGCGATTATTAAAGGAAATCCTTTTTTGCGCGTTGGTTATCCTCCGAACATTGAGCCTTTGATTAACGAGCTTAGCGCGACCTTTTCAGTGGCAATAGGCTTGGGAATACGAGAATTGATTTAATGCTAAAAGTAAAATGGAAAATGTTAAATATAAAATGGAAAAATTATTGCTGCTGATAAAATTTCTAAAAGAAATTTTATAGATTTCCCGAATTTCAACATTCAACATTTTACATTTAACAAATTAAGGTATGCCTCTATACACAAAAGCTTTATCGGAACAATTTGCCAGCGTCAGAGCGGAGCTTGGGTGGCCGTGGAAACTTTTGGTTTTCGCGGGATTCATTTTTTCTTTCAGCATTTTTCTTTATTTCGGCATGCTGGCCGGATATAAGCCTTTTTTGAATTCAAGGATTAAAAGTTTGAATGAATCAATCAGCCAGCTTGGTTTGGCGGTTAAAGAAGAAGACCGGGCGAGCTTCCTCGCTTTTTATTCTCAGCTTGTTAATTTGGACAAACTACTTGACGGCCATGTTCAGGGCAGAACCGTGTTTGACCTTTTGGAGCGTTATACCCATCCCGGGGTTTATTATCAAAGCATAAATGTTGTTTTGGGTAATAATCTTATCAGGTTGCAGGGGGTATCTAAAAATTATGAATCATTGGTTGAGCAGTTGGCGATTTTTAATGAAGTGCCTTTGGTTGAGCGGGCTGTTTTGGATACTTCCGCGGCAGGCGATACGGGCGTGAATTTTACCGTTCGTTTAACCGTCAAGCCGGCATTTTTTTCTTTTGCCGTAGCAACCAGCACAGTTGATACAGTTCCATTAACGCCTTTTACAAAATAAGGGCTTGGCCTAAATTTTGGAGTCTTGAGCAAAGCCGAAGGACGAACGAAATTTAGCAGCCAAACCTTACCCCGTTAGAT
The DNA here is from genome assembly GCA_038057035.1 of Patescibacteria group bacterium. Classification (GTDB taxonomy): domain Bacteria; phylum Patescibacteriota; class Minisyncoccia; order UBA6257; family JACPKE01; genus JACPKE01. The sequence continues at coordinate 7,865 of JBBUEA010000066.1, forward strand.
AGCGGAATAAAAACTATGTTAAATTCACAAAACAAATCAAAATATCCAAAACAAGGTCAATTATCAAACCCTGTCTTATTTTCCGCATCTAACGGGGTGCTCAATGTTGCGGCTAAATTTATTACGCTTCGCATTGAGCTCGGCTTATAAATTTAGACAACATTGGCATGAAAGCTTCAACTAAAAGAATTTTAAGCATGTTAACTTCCTCCTTTCTTTTTATCGGAAGCTTGGTTGTTTATTCAAGTTATATCTTGCCTTCTTATGAAAGTATTAAAAAATTAAGAGGGGAAGTGGCGGTTAAACAGCAGGCGCTTGACGACCAGGATAACGCCATTAAGCAAGTACAGGCTTTAATCAGGCAATTTGAAAGCGTAAGCGACCTTCAGGGGAAAATTTCCCTTTTCTTGCCGCTTGAAGAGAATATCGCTCAGTCATTGGCGCAGCTGGAATCTTTGAGCCGCATATCCGGAGTTTCCCTTAATTCTGTTATTCCCCAGTATGTTGCTTCTGATTCCGCGGTTAAGAAAAAAGAAGGCCTGGCTTCAATAATAAAATCAGTCGGTAAAATAAGATTTACTGTAAGGGCATCGGGTTCTTATGAGGGATTAAAGAATTTTATCAAGGGTTTGGGCGACAGCATTCGGATTTTTGATGTTTCTGATTTTAAGGTTGACGGCAGTAGCGATTCCGCGAATGATTTCTATATAATAAATTTATCACTTGATAATTATTATCAAACACAATAAACAATAAGAAGTTTGATGTTTGATGATTGATGTCTAACATCCAACTTCTAACACCTAACTTTTAACATTTATGGCAATTATCGTTCAACAAGACAAAGCTCCAATTAACTGGTTTTCAGTTATTGCTTGGTTTAGCGTTATAGGCATTATTTTTTCCGCCGGATATTATTTATTTTTCGTTCGGCCGCCGCTTGTTGAATTTGTTTTGCCGATAAAGTTCGCGGAAACGGCGACTCTTGCTAAAATAAAATTTGACCCGAATTTTTTAATTGAAAGCGAAGTTTTTAAAGTTCTTGAAAAAGGAGAATACGGCAAAATATCATTGCCTTCTTTGTTTGGCAGGGATAATCCTTTTTTAAATTTCGCGCCGCAAATTAAATTAAGTAAAGCGCCAGTTAACATTAAACCGTCAACATCAACATCAACAGCGACTTCTACGCAGATTTTACTTCCAAAATCTTCAGCAACTTCCTCGTTGAGTTTACCCCAAACTTCAATTTCAGTTTCAACTTCCAGCGTCCCGCAATTGCCGGTTTTTATTCCACCGGTTCCGCCAAGTTCGTCGCCGCAATAAGGGCTTTGTCTATTTTTGCGAGCCTTAAGCGAAGCAAAAATAGCAACAAAACCTTACCCGCCAAAATTTTTGGCAGATTTTAAAAGAAAAGATATTATTTTATAAGTAAAACACCATGTTATTAAATAATTACAAAGTCGATTATCAAAATCGCCAAAAATTTAGGCGGGTGCTCAAATTTATAGTAAAATTTGACTTCGCTTCGCTCGTAAAATTTTAATAAATTTGGCATGGAAGACAAAGATTTAATCCAAGAACTTGTAAAAAGTAATTTATTGACGCAAGCCGCGGCCAATAAAGTTTTAAGAGAAGCTTTTTTGATTCAGAAAACTCCTGAAGACCTTTTGTATGAGCGCAGACTGGTTGATGAGGTTGAACTGGCTAAAGTCAAAAGTCGGCTTTTAAACGTGCCGTTTCAGGCGGTTAAGATAGAAGATATCGGCGATGAGGTTTTAAAAACTATTCCTGAAGAAACTTCGCGCACTTACCGGTTGATGCCGATTTCAAAAACTAAAGACATGCTGGTGGTTGGCATGCTTAGGCCTGACGATGAAAAAGCAAAAGAAGCGCTTCGTTTTATAGCCCAGCAGCAGCATATCAATTTGGGAATTTATTTGGTTCTTCTTTCGGACCTAGAAAAAATTTGGCGTCGTTATTCTCCTTATAAAACCGAAGTGGAAGCGGCGTTAAAAGCGTTGTCTTCTTCGGCTGAATTCGGCGGCCAGAAAGTCATAGGTTTGGAAGAAGGGACGAAAGTTGGAGAAGAAGCGCCGGTTATTAAAATCGTTGCTTCAACCTTGCGCGCGGCCGTTGAAATGAAAGCTTCGGATGTGCATATTGAACCTCAACGTTCGCGATTGCGTATCAGGTTTAGGATTGACGGCGATTTGCAGGAAATGAATTCTTTGCCTTTGTCTTTGCATCAGCCTGTTGTTTCGCGCGTCAAAGTGTTGTCGGAGCTTAAGCTTGACGAAAATCGGATTCCCCAAGACGGCCGTTTCAGGACGGTTATTTACGGCCAGGATATTGATTTTCGGGTCGCGACTTTTCCGACGCCAACCGGAGAAAAAGCGGCAATCAGGGTGCTTGACCCGACAGTGGGCGTTAAAAGCATGGACGAGCTGGCGCTGATACCATGGAATTTGGAAATCCTTAAAAGCGGTTTGAAAAAACCGTTCGGCATGATTATGGTTACCGGGCCGACCGGTTCCGGCAAAACAACCACTTTGTATTCCTTGCTTCAGGAAGTCAATAAGGAAGATGTCAATATCGTCAGTTTGGAAGACCCGGTTGAATATTTTGTTGACGGTTTAAATCAGTCGCAGGTGCGGCCGGAAATCGGTTATGATTTTGCTTCCGGACTCCGCCAAATTTTGCGCCAAGACCCGGATATTATAATGGTTGGCGAAATTCGGGATGAGGAAACCGCGGCGCTGGCGGTTCACGCCGCGCTTACCGGTCACGTGGTGCTTTCAACTCTTCATACCAACAGCTCAATCGGAGTTATTCCCCGGCTTATTGATTTAAAAGTCCGGCCTTTTCTTTTGCCGTCGTCTTTGAGTCTTATGATTGCCCAGCGGCTTTTGGGCAAGGTTTGCCAGGATTGCAAAAAACCGGAGCCGGCTCCCGCGGAGGTTCAAAAAATAATTAAAGAAGAGTTGGAGAATTTGCCGGTCGACGTCCGGAAATCACTTTCTTTTAAAGAGCCGTTTCAAATTTACCATGGCAGTGGCTGCGCCGTTTGCAAGGGCAAAGGTACTCTTGACAGGCAGGCGATTTACGAAATTTTTAGAATGACGCGCGAACTTTCCGATATTATAAGCAAGGGTGTTTCGGAAAATATTCTGGTAGAAGAAGCCAAGCGTCAGCAAATGGTTACTTTGCGACAGGACGGAATCATTAAAGCTTTAAAAGGGGAGATTTTGATTGAAGAAGTTTTGAGAGAAACGGTTTCTGAAGTATAATATTGTTAGATGTTAGATGTAAGAAGTTCGATGCTCAATCGTCAAACTTCTAACCTTGAACTTCTAACTTCTAATGCTATGGAAGACTACCAACAAAAACTTAAAGATTTATTATTGATGACTGCCAGGCAGAATTCTTCTGACTTGCATTTGTCTATTGGCCGCAGGCCGACTCTTCGTATTGACGGAGTTTTGATACCTTTGCAAAAGGAACCGGTTCTTACGCCGGAAGCGGTTGAGAATCTTGTTTCCGCGCTTTTGACCGATGTCCAAAAAGAAACTTTTGCCGCAAATAAGGAACTTGATTTTTCTTACGCTTTTGAAGATAAAGCCCGTTTCAGGGTTA
>JBBUEA010000067.1:0-1143 GCA_038057035.1 Patescibacteria group bacterium
GAAATAAATTGCCGTTGAATCTTTAAAAGGTCGGCTTCGTCAAAACGTTTCGGCTCCGCCGGCGGATTAATTGTATAAAAATACCAGCGCGCCGCGTCCGCGCCGTATTTTCCGATAATCTGCCACGGGTCAACCACATTGCCTTTCGATTTAGACATTTTCTGGCCGTTTTTATCCAAAACCAATCCCAAGGAAATGACGTTGCGATAAGGCGCGCCTTTATCCAAAAGCGTTGAAACAGCCAACAGGGTATAAAACCAGCCGCGGGTCTGGTCAATGCCCTCGCTGATAAAATCAGCCGGGAAAGCCAGATTTTTATCAATCAAAGCTTTATTTTCAAAAGGATAATGAATGCTCGCAAAAGGCATCGCGCCGGAATCAAACCAAACATCGGCCACTTCGGAAATTCTCGCCATTTTCTTTTGACACTGCGGACATTTTAAATAAACCGAATCGACATAAGGCCGGTGCAAATCAACCTCTCCGGCCTCGGCGTAAGGCCAATTATCAAAAGGAATTTCCCGAAGCTTAGCGAATTCCGGATAAGAAAGATTTAAAATTTTTTCGTTTGGAAGATGCCGAACCGCGCCTTCAAGCACCCACAAAGGGTCGCCATGCCCGACAATTAAAATATTTTTACCGTCATTGGCTTCATCCAAAGAAGAAATGACGGCGAACATCCGTTTTTTAACGTCATTCAATGTTTCCCCGCCAACGGGTTTTTTAATAAATTTTTCAATCGGCGAATCAAAAAATTTTCCATGCTCTTTAACCGTCCTCCAGTTAAAAACCCCGCAATTCAATTCGGAAAGTTTTTCTTCAAAAATTATTTTTTTCTTCAAGCCCAGTTCTTTGGCAAAAACCGCGCTTGTTTCTTTAGCGCGCCAATAAGGAGAACTGACGATAAAGTCAATTTTAATTTCGGCTTTCTTTAATTTTTGCCCGGCGGCTTGAGCCTGTTTTTTGCCTTTTTCAGTAAGGCACGAAGTCCTGTTTTCGGTTTCCGGGCCGGATGCTATCACATCTTTTAAATTATGCTCCGCTTCCCCATGACGCATTATGAAAAACCGGTTTTTATGCCAACGTTTTTCATTAAGCTCCGCCAAACTGCCGATTGTTTCAAAATGGCCTTGGCCGCATTTC
>JBBUEA010000068.1:0-2415 GCA_038057035.1 Patescibacteria group bacterium
ACTCAAATAATAAATGATGAGATTCAGACGGTTGGAATGAATGACTTAATCGGCAATAGCGATAACGAATACGCCGATAGCATTGCCTCCTCAGACGAAACTCCGGAAAAAATCGCCGAAATAATGGATGAGGCGCAAAAAACCGTTGAAATTTTTGAACAAATATTCAAAAAAATGCCGGAGCAAAAAACCTATGTGCTAAAAAAACGGATAGGTTATATAACTGACCAGGAAATGCTTAAGTCTATCGCGAAAAAAATCGACAGAACAAGAGAAAGAGTCAGACAGATAGAAATAAATGCTTTAAAATTATTTCAAAGAAAAGCGGAGGAGCTTGCCGCTGAAAAAAAGATAACAGAAAATCCTGTTATAAGCTATATAATTCAAAAAAATAGTGATGGATTTTTAGTGGAAGCATCAGAGTTAATTAAAATCCTTCGCGCTGTTTGCCGTAATATAGAATTTGCCGTGGAAACTTACCATGCCATTATAGGGACTCATTGAGTCCCTGTTTTTTTTATGCTATAATTTATATTAATGAAAAAATGGATTTTCTTTTTAATAGCCGTCGCCATTATAATCGCGGGTGTTATTTATAAAAACCGGCAACCAGCCGAAAATTCTGTTTTACCCGCAAAAACAATAACATCCCGGGAAATCGGCGTGCCAGCAGGCAATGTTGTTCCGCCTATTACAAGAAAAGAAAACGGCAAAGTTATGATAGAGCTTCAGGCAAAAGAAGTTATAGCCGAGCTGGCGCCGGGCGTTACTTATGAATATTGGACATACAACGGCTCTGTTCCCGGCCCGTTTATAAGAGTTAAAGAAGGAGACATTGTTGAAATCAAATTAACTCATTCCGAAGACGAAAACGGGCATATGGGTTTTTCCGATAATCATTCTTTTGCCATTGACAGTTTCCCGATATCGCCGGCTTTTGCACACGGCCCTGAAGAAAACGACGGCCATTCAGCTGTTCATTCCCACCACGAAACAGCGGGACACGCGAAACATTCCATAGACCTTCACGCTGTTGAAGGCCCTGGCGGCGGCGCGGTTTTAACGCAAGTCGGCCCAGAAGAAATAAAAACTTTCCAATTCAAAGCCACCAGACCGGGTATTTACGTTTATCACTGCGCCAGCCCGCATATCCCGACTCATGTTGCCAACGGAATGTACGGAATGATTCTTGTTGAACCAAAAAATGGTTTATCCAAAGTTGACCGCGAATATTACGTGATGCAGGGGGAATTTTACACTAAAGGAGAATTCGGCGAAAAAGGACACCAGGAATTCAGCTTGGAGAAACTTAAAAAGGAAGAACCGGAATATTTTGTTTTTAACGGACGAGTCGGTTCTTTAACAGGCGACCGGGCGCTTAAAGCCAAAGTCGGCGAAACCATCAGGCTATTTTTCGGCGTTGGTCCGCATATCGCTTCCAATTTCCATGTTATCGGCGGCATTTTGGATAAACTTTATCCCGAGGGCGATATCATATCCCCTCCCCATCGCAATGTCCAAACAACAATCGTGCCGCCAGGCGGAGCAATGATGGCGGAGTTCAAATTGGAAGTTCCGGGCAAATATCTTTTAGTTGACCACAGTTTATCGCGGGCCATTGATAAAGGCGCTTTGGGAGAAATTATAGTTGAAGGCGAAGCCCAACCGGAAATTTTTAAAAGCGTTGAATAATGCAAATTCTTTTAACAGCCGGCCATATAATAGGAACGGTTTTGGGAGTCGGCGGAGCGACATTTGCGGAAATTTTTTATTTAAAATCATCCCGCGACGGCGTAATTGACCCGACTGAAAGCGGCTTTCTAAAAACAACATACTTTATAATGAGAACCGGAATGATTTTTTTGCTGATTTCCGGTTTCGGCTATTTAATCTGGTACCGCTTTACCGGCCAGGAAGCTTTAATGTATAATCCCCGTTTCTGGGCTAAACTGACGATTATTTTGATAATTCTTGCCAATGCTATTTTATTGCAGGCTAAAAAAATTTCACTGAATATAGGCAGCGCGATTTCTCTAACATCATGGTACGGCGCGCTGATTCTCGGCTCATGGCGGACTCTTGAAACCGGCTATTTGCAAATTTTAATATTTTATATAACGGCGGTCTTTGCTGTTTATTTCGCATTAAAAATAATCAAAAATAAAATCAGAATAAAATGAGCTTAATATTAAAAATAAGCCTTGCCAGCCACGTAATTCTGGGAATTATCGCCATTATATTTTTTTACGCTGTCTGGCTTAATCTTTTCAAACAAAAACTTAATTTAAAATTGCTAAAGTTTTCAAGCTTAACCGGCCTTATCGCTTTTTTATTATCATGGCTGACCGGCGGATACTATTATGTTGTTTACTACGGCAACGCTGTAAGGCCGGGCATTAAAGGAGGACAATTCCC
>JBBUEA010000069.1:0-6066 GCA_038057035.1 Patescibacteria group bacterium
TTCCCTTTCAATCACGCTTACATCAATAATACCATTTTCTTTATTATATTTCACCGCATTGCTTAAAAGATTAGTGACTACTTCTTTAGTTTTGACAAGGTCAGCCATTATTTTCGGAGATTTTTTCGGCATTTTGACGTTGATTTTAATGCCGCGTTTTCCGGCTGTTTCCCTGAATTTTTTAATCTCGTCTTTTAAGCAGGAACCAGTATTGATGGGCTCCACTTCTATTTTAATGGTGTCGGCTTCGGAACGGGCTATTTCAAGGAGGTCGCTGATAAGTTGGCTTAAATTAGCGGAAGCATTTTTCATTGAATTCAAGTAATCCTGGATGTCTTTGGGGAATTTAGACTGGGCTTCGGATACCAGGTCAAGAAATCCCCGTATGACGGTAACCGGAGTTTGCAGTTCATGGGCCGCGATAAAAACGAATTCGTCTTTCAGGCGGTTGACCTCCTTTGCTTTAGCCAGTTCTTTTTCCTGCGCATTTTTTAATTCTTTAGTTCGTTCTTCAACCCTTTTTTCAAGTTCCTGGCTGAATTGTTGGAGCAGGGCGTAAGATTTAGCGTTTTGGATGGCAACTCCGGCTTGGGAAGAAAATATCGACAAGAAATCAATGTCTTGTTTTGAATAAATTTCTCCGGACAGTTTCGGCCCCAGCGCCAAAATCGCCACCTCATTTGTTTCAACGCGGATAGGCAGAGCGAGCATTATGTCATTTTTTCGGAAGAAATCTTTCAGCTCTCCTTCTTCAAGTTCTTCAAAAATGAAAAGTTTATACAAAGGGATGTAGTGGAATAAAAGTTCCATTTGCTGGGCGGAAAGCTGGTGGTCGATGAAGCCGATTTGTTTGATGTTAATAATTTTATGTTCGTCAATGATGAGAAAAGCGCCTTTAGAAACCCTCATTTCTTTTAAAATAATCCGCAAAATAACGGTAGTCAGGATTTCAAGGTCAATGGTGCCGCTGATAATATGTCCGACGCGCGTCAGGAGTTCTTCCGTTAAATAAGCGCCTTTAAAGAAAATCTTATCGGTTAGTTTTCGCGTTAATTTATGTATCGGCTGAAAGCTTAAAGCGCCAACCGCGGTGATTACCGTGTAAAGAACTAAATTTTCAACAGGAATTTTATAACCAAATAACAAATTAATTCCTAATAATAGAACAGCAACGTAAATAAAAGCTATGGCTATTAAAACAAAAATATAAGATACGGCTTTAGCAATAGCAGGTTTAATGTCAAGGAATTGGTTTTTTGCAATAGCATACGCAATGAATAAGCTTAATATTAAAGGAGAGGTATGGCCTAGAAATACGCCAGCCGGAGTTTTAAGTACAGCGACAAGTATAAAAGTTGATATAGCCATTAAAGAAAAAGTGGCAAAAACTCCGATTAAAAAGTAGTATAGTTGTTCTTTTTCTTTACCGATTGACCGTCTGTATTTTGAGATAAGTAATATAATGGAAAGGAGAATAAGGCCGGGGAAATCCAAAAAATATAAAAATACGCCGCTGCCGGGATTTGGCGTTGGCGTGCCGTTTGGATAATCAATTGATTCAAAGATAAGAGGCGATAAACTTGCGGCAGCCGTTGCGATATTAAGTAATATAATTCCTATTAAATATTTTTTATCCAAAGATATTTTTTTACGCGGGAAAGTATGAACAAGAAGAAAGATTAAAGGCCCGATAAACGAAACCGTAAACATTACCATTCTTATCCAAAATAACTGATTATCCGGCGTCTTTTCCAGGGGATGGAGAGAAATTGGATTTACAATATCGTAAGTTATAAATACCAGCGATAGTAAAAAAAATAATCTATTAGTCCAGCTTTTGGGGTCTCTGATATAAACAGCCAGTCCAAGATAAATGTAAGAAACCATGGCGATTGCCGCCACAATTATTTCTATATTAGTAATAGGGGTAAAAAGAGTAAGTTGCATGTTTAATATAATTATACAATAAAAAACTCCGCATTATTATTTAAACGCGGAGTTGAGAGAGTATAAAATTGATATTTTTTTCAATTGTTGAGATTTTCGTAATTTTCAATTCCAAATCTTCATTATCAGGCACCATTTTGTCTATAAAATCGCGCAATTCTTCACCGGTAATAGAAGAACCGACAATTTCGCCTTGCACGCTGAATAACTCGCCTATTTTTCTGAATTTTTCTAATGGAGATTTTTCGGATTTTGGTATATTTTCTTTTAGATAATATTTTATAGTATCTTCAGTCAGGATATTTTTATTAATCAGCTTTTGAACCAGCCCTATTGTTTTAGGCAAATCAAGAAAATAACTGGGGAATTTATAGATGATCCTATTATGAGTCAAATGATTAAGGCGGAGCGGATTAAGCCCGTTAAGACCTAAAAGTTCATAAGCGGGAGTAAATTCTATCGGGAAATTTGCGTCTCTTCCTTCAACAATCATAGATTTTTTTATCATCTTATTATTAAAGATGCTCGTAATATAGAGATAGGGTTTTCTTTGAAGATAATCTTCCAGGCATTTTTTCATAATTAATATATATGAGAGCCCAGTATATTTTTGTTTGTGTTTTAGCGTTGCGCCGGAATATTGATTTTGCTGATTTATAAAATAAGGACGAATAGCGCAGACTCTGTCTATTGCCGCCGTGTAATCAAGATATATTTTTCCCGGGCTGAAAAATCTTTTTTGTAGCCAGTAACCAATCTCGTGTTTCCTGTATAAAAAGTACGACAAATCGCTTTCGTTAATTGGTTTTTCCGCGTAGGGCGTTAGCCTTATACTTAACCATTCTTCAATTTGCGAATATGTTGCTTGAGTCAAGTAGATAGCGGCCTTCGCGTCATATTCATCCAAAGGAGGGCGATTGCCGTACATATAATAAGAACTTCTGGCATGTATTATTAATTGATAGAGAATTTCATTAGGCCATACAGGATTAAATAAATCTTTGACTCTGTAAATTTTAAAGATGGTATTGCCGATTTTCCACGCGGAATTTGGCCGCGGCAAATTTTTAGTTAAAGCGCGGATTTCATCTACGGTTAGCTTTGGAATTACTTCTTGCAGAGGATTTAATTTATCTTTCGGCATTTCATATAACCTCCGTTACATGTTCAGCGGGCATTCTTGGAGAGTGAGGAGTTTGTTCGGAGCAGTATCCCATCCTAAAAACCACCGCTGGTCTTTCCAACGTTTTAAGCCTCATTCTTAACAGCCAGTTTAATATTCCGACTTCCACCATTGCGGCATGGATTGCTACACTGATTCCATGCATTGTTGCTATCAAAGCTATTCTTTGAAAAGCTCGTCCGGCTTTTATCCATTCTCGTGGTTCGTCTTTGGGGATTGTTATTACGCCTATAACCGGCGCGCTGTTCATAACGGCTTTGCCGCCGGCCGCGAAATTCTTCGCTAGTTCTTTATTCAGTTCGGTTTTTTTCAGTTCTTCGTGGACGTATTTCGCCATTTCGTCGTTTAATCCAAAAGTGTTGCCCGGCATTCCTTTAAAATTTTCGGTGTCGTTGGGAAGTAAAAAATAAGAAAGCTCCCGGCGGAAATCTTTGTTAGCGATAACATAGCTGTCGCCAAACGATTGGATATTCGCCAGTATTTTTTTGGTAAAATCGTCGCTTATAAGATGCAGTTTCACTTTTCTGATTTTAGCGGCTGTTTTTATCGTTGATTTGATTAGGTCGCAGATTTCTCTGTGAGTTTGATAAACGGCGCGGTTGTTTGTTCTTTTTTTTATTGCTTGCAGTTTTAAAAGCCGTTCGCCGTCGTAATCTGAAGCGATTTTTTCTTGAAGGCGCGCTTTGGCGGCGAATTCCGGATAAATAAAATGTCCGGCTGTCAGTTCAATGTCGCCGTAATTAGAGCCAAAGTAATATTGCATTGCCGTTATCAGGTTTTCCAAAGCGCAGCCGACGCTTATGAAAGCCTGCCTTCCTGTCGGGTCGGAAATCGGCAGGATTCCTTCTTTAGTAACGCAAACATCAATAATATTTTTTTTCGGTTTTAAGATGAAGCGCCACGGCTGTACATTATGCGAATTGGCCGCGAGAATAGCCCAGCCGACCAAATGCGCGTAAAAATCTTTTTTATTCATTAATGCCGCGTTTTTAATCGGTTCAATCTCCCAAGCTTTGTAATTTTCTTTCATAATACTTTCCCTCCCTTTCTTATTTTGCCGGTGCATTTATTGAAGAATATTCGTTCCGGCATTTTCCAGCCTAATAAAATTCTTGCGGCGGCTTCGGCGGCGATTCCTCCGGCAACCATTGCGGTTGACCCTAACTGCGGCGCGCCGTTAAATAATGGCGGTTGTTCATCCAAAACACTTTTAAATTCATCGGGCAAGTTTTTTATGCCGACAATAGCTTTAAAAAAGCCGTAAAAATCTTTTTCATCAGCCAGCTTTTCCAGTTTTTTATCGGCAACGTCAGGCGCAAACGGAAGCAATGGGTCAATGTCGTATCTTCTTATATCCTATAAAACAGCCGAGCCTATGTCAGTTGCCATAATTACCGGAATCTTTGCTTTTCTGGCTTCTTTACGAATTTCCAGTTTCATTTTAAGGTCGTCTATTTCGTCAATTATGAGCGTTGCTTTCGGTTCTTCGATAGCAGGACAGCCGTTGATGAAATGCTGTATATTTTTTTTGGAGTTGTTAAGTCCGATTCCTTGATGATAAACCGATATTTTAATAAACGGGTCAATAGCGTGGATTTGTTCAGCAACAGTAAAAGCCTTATTTTGTCCTATATCTTTGTATGTTATTTTCACCCGGTTGGCGTTAGAAATTTTAAATTCTTTCGAGTCGGCGATTTTAATGTGAAGCGGCCGCAGGTCTTGGACAATGGCGTGGATAATGTTGCCGCCGACACTGCAGCCGGCCACAGCGATAACCGCGCTTTCAAAAATTTGCCTGATTTCGCGCCAGTCCTTTTTCATTTTTGGGTCGCGCAACAACAGAGAATTTCTTGAAATAAGCGTTAGGCGGTGCCAGAACATCGGAGCGAATCTGACCAATTTTTTATCAGCTGGATAATAAACAAAGACGCCACCACTAATTGGTTTCATTTGTTTTTTTTCAGCTTCAAAATCGTTAAACAATTCGGTGTTTTTATTAATGCTTTCGGAAAGGTCGGCAAAGGTTGGCGGAATAAGGTCAACAAAATTTTCAATTCGCGGTATTGAATCCAAATCTATGATTTTTGGACGGTTCGGGTATTCTTCGTAAGGATTATTCAAGCTTTTCATTATTTTTCTCCATATCTAATTTTCAAAATAACTGGGATTTATTTTAAAGCACGTTAGGGCAGTTGGCAATTGACTCCTGGCGTGTTTGAGTTATTTTTATAAATAGATTCTTTGATTGCTATTTGTATTAATTAAAGAGGGGAGGGTGTGATGCGGATAATAATATTACTTTTTTTATTGATGGTCGGATTTTTGGTTGCAGTTCTCTACTTGAGATATTTGGCTGATAAGCGAGTTAGGTTAAAGCTTGTGTGTCCGGTTTGTTCAGTTGCTTATCAACCGGAACAGTTTAGGCAGTCGGAAACGCGCAAAGAAAAAATTTGCGCAAAATGTAAAGTAAAAGAACTTAATAATAGAAAAATAGGCGAATAAAAGCCCGGGCGTTTGCCAGGGCTTTTTTATTACAGAAATTGGTTTTTAGAATTTACATCAATCTTAACATCTTGAATTTATTGGCAAAATTTATTATATTTTTAATATTCCGGTGTAGCTCAGCGGTAGAGCGACTCCCTGTTAAGGAGATGGTCGTAGGTTCGAATCCTACCACCGGAGCCAGTGTGCACGAACAGAGGCGAGAGCTTCTGTTTTTGCTTTATTCATCGGCATTTTATGCGGTTCTAACCTTAAGTATTTCTTTTCAAGGGCAGGATAGTCATTTCCTATCTCTGCAAACCATTCATTCGGCTCAATAAGGAGTTTTTGGTCTGTAATTATCGGCATTTTCCCAAGTGCCAGTAAAATTTCTTTCTTCAGTTCTAACCCTGCTTTTCCCATTTTGTTAGCTCTCAAGAAAGCGGCTCGTGCGT
>JBBUEA010000070.1:0-5637 GCA_038057035.1 Patescibacteria group bacterium
CGCGCGGAAAGAATAAACATCAGACATATAAAAATGCGTGCCAGCCGGAATTTTTTCAGCCAAAGGCTGATCCGCTTCCGGCGGAGAAGTGTCTAAAATATAAACGCCGCCGTTCGGCAAAAGCTCAAACGCGCTCAAGGTCTGGGAAGAAATGCGATGCTTTACGCTGTCATTATTTACAAAAATTACTTTTACGCCGGCGGAAACAGTCAGCACACCCGGATTAACTGTTTCATTTTTAAAACGAACAACCGGCGCGATTGCTTCAAGTTCACCGGCCGCGACAATATCAAACGGCGCGCTTTCAATGGAAGAAAACCGTTCATCAAAAATTATTTTTATCCGGTATTCTCCGGGCTTTAAATTAACTTTAACACCCGCCTGACGATTCAAAGAAACATCCCGAGTATCCCAAGAAAAAGAAAACTGCTTAATGCCGGTATTAGCCAAAATCCAGCCAACCGGCTCGCGGGTTTTAGCGTCAACAAGCTGTATCCCTCCGGTAACGCCGGCTTCTTTATTCCAGTTAATGTTATGAAGCTGGCCAATCGCCCATTTTTCACTATCCTGCGGAGTTAAAATAGCAACGGCTGATTGCGTTTTTGGCGAAGCTAATTTTGACCCTGACGTTCCGGCTGACTGGCCTGCCGGAACCGCTGGAATTACTGACTGAACAAAAGGCGACGGCTGAACCGTTAAAGACGTTTCTCCGCCTGGCGACTGCGATATCTGCGGATTACGGCCGCCGCGCAAAGCAAAAAAACCGACTGCCGAAATCAGTATTAACAAACTAGTTATAACAAGATTTCTAAAAGCTTTATTATTCATTGATTAATATTAAATGAATTTTATTAAATTTTCAATTAGTTATAATATCATTTTTTCAACTTCAGCCATTCTTCAATATCTTTCCTGTCCCTCTTTAGCCATTCATGATTTGAACGAATCCTTTCAAGCGATTTCTTAACCGCCCGCTCAATACCGGGAACTTTATTGACTCTGAAAAATTCCTTCACGTCGTCAAAATGAGACAACGCTCGCAAACCGCCGGCAATAACCTCCAGCCCTCTTGTCATTGAACCGAAACCGCCGCCATGATGCCGCTCAACAAGCAACTTCCAGTTTGACTTGAGAAATTCCCACGCCAGTTCCCGCGCCGCCGGATTAAACCCAATCCTCATAAGAAAAAACGGGGAATCCTGCCTGCGCACCTCATCGGAAATGGAAAAATCCAAAGCTCTTTGCGATAATTCTTTTTTGCGAAAAGAACCTAACGCATTCAAAAGCCGGTTTTTCTCCTCCTGCAAATCAGTCATGCGGTAAAGCGCTAAAAGTTTTTCAAATTCTTCCTCACTGCCGTTCTCGGCAACAAGACCGTAAACAACATGACGCAAATTAGGGTCAAAATCTTCTTTTCCGGTAAAGTCCGAAAAACGCTTTTTTGCTTCGTTTATTATTTCTTCATGGCCGTAACCACCGCAATGCCTTAAAGCAAGCGAACGCAAAAGAATCCGCAAATGACCGTCTTCTCTTGCCGCTTCCCAACCGATAGTTGACGCGATTTCGCGAAAAACAAGCATTCCAAAATTTTTAAACGATGGATGAAATTCTTCGCCGGAAATAAGGTCGTCAATAGCGCTCATGCCACCGGCAATGGCGCTCCAAACATTAAAATCAGTTTCATTCCTGCAGGTCTCAAAAAGTTCAAAAAGAAGAGGAGTTTTGATATAACCAGCCCGCGCCAGAGCTATAGAATCATCAATAAAACCAATCTTATCCGCCGCTGAAAGCGCTTCATTACCGGTTTTGCTCATAGCCCCTACAAGGTCGTGCCACATTTCAGCCGGATAATGCGCGCGGTAAAAACCGCTCTGCCCTGGGTTTGCCTTTACCCAGGAAGATTTCCCGACTAAATCAATTTTAATCACGCCTTTCCGTTTCTTTAAATACGTGAATACCGGAGCGCTGGCGCCGGAACTTATAAAACCAACCGGCACTTTCCAAAGAAGCTCTTGCTTGTCCTGTTTCCCGTTAAAGAAAAATCTCTTTTGTTCCACGCGCAATTTCCCATTATCTTTTTTATGAACAGTAATAATTGGATAACCCGGCTGGCGGGTATAACTTGCCATAATCTCCTTTACCGGCTTTCCGGAATATTCTTCAAGCACCTCCCATAAATCCGTTGTTTTGGCGTTGCCATAGCGATAACGCTCCAAATAAAGCCGTAAACCGCCCCGAAACGCGTCTTCAGTCAGATAATATTCAAGCATCCGGCAAACAACCGAGCCTTTGCTGTAAGAAATCGCGTCAAAAACCTCGCGTATTTCATGCGGGTCCTTAACCGAAATTTCTATAGCATGGGTATTACGGACTGCGTCGTCATGAAGCGCGGAAATAAACTCATCAACGACATATTGCGTCCAAACATCCCATTCGGGAAATTGATGGGCAACAGCCTTGGGCCCCATATAAGAAGCAAAGCCTTCATTCAGCCATAAATCGCTCCACCAATCCATAGTCGTTAAATTCCCGAACCATTGATGCGCGAGCTCATGGTCAATTACCTCGGCAACCCTTTGTTTTGCCGCAACTGAAGAATTTTTTGAATCAATCAGCAAAGCCGTTTCCCGAAAAGTTATAAGCCCCCAATTTTCCATCGCGCCGGCGGCAAAATCCGGCAAAGCAGCCATATCAAGTTTCGGCAGATTATAACGAATACCGAACCATTCGCCGAAATAAGGCAATGTATGCAAAGCGACTTGAAGCGCAAACCGTCCTTGTTCTTTTTTTCCGGACATAGTCCATACCCGAACCGGAACGCCGTTTTTATCTTTTGCTTCAATTGATTCCAAATGCGCGACAACAAAAACAAGAAGATAAGTTGACATTACCGGCGTCTTGAAAAAAAGAATGTTTTTAAAACCGCTGTTGATAGATTCTCTCTTCGCCGGCATATTAGAAAGCGCCGTATATTCTTCCGGAACCGTTATATCAACTGAAAACTCCGCTTTTAAAGCCGGTTCGTCAAAGCACGGAAACGCGCGCCGCGCGTCCGTTGCTTCAAAGTGAGTGCTTGCGCCCCACATTTTTTTGCCGTCCACTTCATAAGAAGTGCGGTAAAATCCGTGCAGTTTATCGTTAAGCGCGCCTTTAAAATTTAATTTAATGCCGGCATCGCCGGAATAAACAACATTCTCAAATTTAAAAGTGACGGTTTCAAATTTTTTATTAAAAGATATTTGATAAGGTTCCTGTTCTTCTTCATTATTCTGCCTTACGCTTACATTATCAATTTCAAGGTCAAGGGCGTGCAACGTAATCTCTTTAGTTTCTTCGGCAATTTTAACGTCAATTACTTCCTCGCCTGAAAAAGTAAAATCTTTAAAATTCAGCCTAAGCGCGATTTTGTACAAAACCGGCTTTACATTTCCAGACAAACGATACGGGTTTGAATTATTGCTTGTTTTTTTCATTTAAACTCCTTTATTACATTTAAAAATGTTAAACATTCTATAAAACTTTATAGCATTTTATTCCGCAAGCGGTCAAAATCATTGAATCTCAAATTTTTTTTGCCTGGAAGAAAATCCGGACACAAGATGAACGCGCGAAACAGCAATACCGAAATATTCGGCAAGAACCTTTCTTATGGCTTCATTCACCCTGCCTTTTCTAGGCGGCTCTTTGACCGCCACAATAAAATGCGCGCCGTCAATTTTTTCCACGCTTTCCTTTTTGGCATTTGGTTTTGCTTTAACGAAAATTTGCATTATAGCTAAATTCAACTTTCCTATTTTGATTAATAAATTTATGATAACAAAAAGCCCCTGAATCGGGGCGAAATTAATTAAGGTTTAGGTGTTCTTATTCTAATTATATTATCAACTATAGCCGAATTGGTATTAATTCTTGGACCAAAAATAAACATAAACTCGTTTAATGGCATACTAAACCAAGAACCTATAACTTTTTTGAGAGGGTTATATCTATATTTTTTACGGTATTCATTATATATTTTTCTGCCTTCTTTTGTCAGACGAATCTCAATATAATCATTTACATTTAATTCCATCATTACCGGTTTCTCCGCGGCGCATGTTTTTTGTTTACGATTCTTGGGCATCGCTGTATCGCAAGGTTTATTGCATTCAAGGCAAACAAAGCTCATAGTGCATACTTCTTTGCTTCCCAAAAAATCCGACGTACCATCAGCTTTTACTTCCGCGTTGCAGCACTTTGATTTATAAACTATTTCAGCCATCTAACCCTCCTTTGTTTTTAATCTAAACTATCAACACATTATCATAACAAGCTTGAGTTGAAAATAGAAAAATTATATTTTACAAAACGATTCGCCGTAAGGAGGATTGCCGCCTAGGATAGTTGAATTAAATTTAACGGTATATACCGGCTTTAAATCTTATGTGAAGTAATCAAATGGACACACGGCAGTGGTATAAGTGACGCTGTTATTCTAGTTTGGGTCGCTTGCGTAGCGATTGCTAACAACGGAATTATAAACACCGAAATCCAAGACAAAATTATTTTTCCCATTTTTCATTTTATCTCTTTATAATTATATCACTTTAAAAACCGAACAAAAAATCCGCTTATCGTTTCTGATAAGCGGATTTTAAGAACAATGTTAATCTTATTTCTTGCCTTCAGTACAACCACAAGCGCATGTTTCATCAGGATTCGTATGCTCGTGTCCGCATGGACATTTATTTTCTTCAGTCATAATAAAATAAAAATAAGTTTTTAATGCCCGACCTTTTAAAACTGCTTTAATATCCTGATTATACTATTATTATAACTATAACTGATTCTGCGTAAACCCACATCTCTCTCCCGAAAATACGCATAAAATCGCTAAAATAAAAAACTCCTCTTTTGCTTTCTATTATCCATAAACTATATTATAATAATATAAAGGTCTGAAATAAATAAATTAATCCTATGGAGAAAAAAACCAATTCAGCGTTTATGAAGCCGTTGAATGTCAGTCCGGAACTTGCGGCAATAGTCGGCCAAGGCCCAATGCCCAGGTCCGAGGTTGTCAAAAAGCTCTGGGTGTATATCAAAGGGCATAACCTTCAGGATACAAAAGACAAACGGAATATAAATTCTGACGAAAATCTAAAAAAAGTGTTTGATGGAAAAGCAGTCGTCAATATGTTTGAAATGACGAAACTTGTTTCCAAACATCTCTCCTGATAACTTTTAGATAAGATAACAAACAAAAAAGCGGCTATGCGTAATAGCCGCTTTTTTGTTTGTTATGGCTCCGAACCGTGAACAGCGTTAGAACGATAATTCAGAACTATGATGGCTACATTTACATCCCAGATTTGCGAGAATTTGCCAACCAATAAACTTACCCCACCCCGCTACTCACTATTTCTCCCCGTTTGTGCCCCCGGTGTACCCCTGCGGCGAGCGTTTGATCCGGGGCCAGAGCTTTGCATCCTTGGCGCCAGGTTGACCCGAATTTGGAGAGCTGTAGCAAAAAACTCCCGGTTGGGAGTTCTTTGCGGGAACAGCGAGCGGGAAAGAATGAATCCTTCTTGCGCCCCTCAGCCCTCGGCCGAGCTCTCGGTACACCCGTAAGCCAGAATTGCTTTTCACCGCACCCTT
>JBBUEA010000071.1:0-6705 GCA_038057035.1 Patescibacteria group bacterium
GAAAGAATATAACGGTTTGAAAATAGTCGGTAAAAACGCCGCGCTCTTAAGCGGCGTGGATATTTTGAATATCATTTTACGAAAAAAAGAAGTTTGACCTCGCGATATTAAACGTTAATATTCTGAGGTCAGACTTCTAAAGTCAAAATGTAAATGATTAATTACTTTAATTCATACGTCGGTTTTTTGAAAAAATTTTTTGATGTCAGGCGGCCGCTGAAAGTTGTTTTTGATTGCTCAAACGGAACTGTTGGTTTGGTTGCGTCAAAATTAAAAATAAAAAATTTAGAATTGAAAATTATTAACGCCAGACCAGACGGTAATTTTCCGGCGCACGGTCCGAATCCTATGGTTGCTGGCGCTTTAAAACAGCTTCAAAAAACCGTTCTTAAAAATAAAGCCGATTTAGGCGCGATTTTTGACGCTGACGGCGACAGGGTTTTTTTTGTTGATAATCATGGCCGGCTAGTTGATTCGGATGCAATAGCTTATTTGCTGATTTGGTATTTTAACGTTAAAAAAGCGATGGTTGATGTGAGAACAGGCTGGCTTGTAAAAAAAATCGTCAAAAAAGAATTAAACGTTAAAATTATTGAATCGCGGGTTGGCCACTATTTTATGAAAAAAATGATGCGCCGGGAAAAACTTGAATTTGGCGCCGAGCGTTCAGGTCATTATTATTTTAATAAGTTTTTTTATTTGGATTCCGGGTTAATGGCGGCGATTGAGGTTATAAATGCGGTTTCCAAACTGCCTTATTCGCTGGCTGATTTCGCTGATTTATTGACGGCCTTTTATAATGCGGGAGAGGTGAATTTTAAGTTTAACGGCAATATGAAAAATATTATCGCCGCTTTGCGGAGAAAATACGGCAAGGCGGCGCAAAGGATTTCCCGGCTTGATGGTATTACTATGGAATTTAAAGATCGGTTTGCCAGCCGAAGCTTTGCGCTGTCTTCCGAAACTCCGCGTGAAAAACTGGGCGAAGGCTGGTGGTTTAATATTCGTTTTTCCAATACCGAGCCTTTGCTTCGTTTGAATCTTGAAACTCAAAACAAAGATGATTTACAAAAACATTTTCATCAAATAAAAACTCTGATTGACTCTTTGGCTCATTAGTTATAAGTTATAAGGTATTAGTTTTATTTTATTATGCCCGTTTTATTTAACAGTTCTTTCGGTCTTCGTTTAACGCCCAAGCAGGTGGTGGATGAGGTTGTCCGTTTTATGCTGGCCGAGCCTAATCGCCGGTATAAAGTCATAATCGGAAGCGATTCCGAAAAGTTTAGCGATGATTCGGCTGATTTCGTTACGGCTATCGTGGTTCATCGAGTTGGCAACGGCGGCCGTTATTTCTGGCGTCACGCTTCTTTTGAAAAATTTTATACTTTACGCGACAGGATTTTAAAGGAAGTAATGCTTTCTTTGGAAGTGGCGCAGGAGGTTTTTAATCAGTTCGCCGCTTGCCAGGCGCCCCGGTTTGATTTTGAAATACACGTTGATATCGGTGAAAACGGCGCCACTAAGCCTATGATTCAAGAGGTCGTTGGCATGATTCGGGCGCATAATTTTGAAGTAAGAACAAAGCCGGACAGTTATGCCGCAAGCAAGGTGGCGGACAGGCACGTTTAGGGCTTGTTCAAAATTTTCGAGCCTGCGGCGAAGAAAATTTTGTAAACAAACCTATAACCCCGCACCTTTTGCGGCAGAGATTTTAAAGTAGCAACTAAATAGAGCCGTAAGGCGACTTTCGTCTCTAATTGAGTTAAAACAAAGTTTATGCTATAAAAGGTGCGGGGTGCTGAATTTTTCAGCTACTCGCTTCGCTCGCAGGAAAAATTCGCATGGACAAAATAGTTTTAGACATAGAAACTAAAAATTCGTTTTTTGAAGTGGGTCAGGACAATACCGCGGCTTTAGAGCCGTCGTTTGTCGGTTTGTACTCCTACAATCAGGATGCCTATTTGTCTTTTTTTGAAAACGATTTTGACAAACTCGGCGAGGTGTTAAAAAGAACAAGGCTGGTTGTCGGTTTTTGTTTGCGCAGGTTTGATTTGCCGGTGCTGAAAAGATTTTTCAGCTTTGACGTAACCGCTATTCCGAGTGTTGATATATTTGAAGATATACAAAAAGCCGTTGGTTTTAGAATCGGGCTGGGAGCTTTGGCTTACGCTAATCTGGGAGTCGGGAAAACAGGCCACGGCTTGGAAGCGATTGACCTTTATAAATCAGGCCGTTTGGAGCAGTTAAAAAATTATTGCCTTAATGACGTAAAGATAACCAAAGAGCTTTACGAGATGGCGCAAAAACAAGGATATCTTTGGGTGCCACGCCGCGACCATCCGGAAATGATTAAACTGGCTTTAAGTTATCCGAAAGAAGAATTCGTTCAAGCGCAGCTACTTTAAAAACCCGGCTTTCAGTTTATCAGTTTCATTAGTTTATTAGAAAGCCAGTTAAGTTAAAAGTTAAAAAAAGAGCCCGGGAAGATTATCCTTCTGGGCTCGTTATAGTAGTAGTTTGTGATTAAGAATTAAGAATGCAAGAGTAATGAAGTCCTGAATCGTCTTGAATAGACATAGGAACAAAAGCTTTTGTTCAATATATAAATTCAAGAGATTCAGAATTCAAAACCCAGCTTTCTTAATACTTAAATCACAAAGTACATACCAAAATATTTTAAAGAACTAATTTAGCAGTGCAGTCAATTCTATCATTACATTAACAATATACACCCGCTTTATTATTTTGTCAATAGCCAAAAGCCTCTTTAATTCGTATATTCGTAAAGATTAGTAATTTCGCGCGATTAATAAGCAATAGTCGAACATTTTTATTAATTTTTACAGGATGAATAAAAAAATCAAAAGAATTTATCTTGATTACGCCGCTTCCACGCCGGTTGATCCGGCAGTTGAAAAAGCAATGTGGCCTTATTTTACGGAAAAGTTCGGCAATCCGGGCTCTTTGCATTCGTTTGGCCAAGAAGCAATGGCCGTGGTTGACGAATCGCGGGAGAAAATCGCCGCCGCGATCGGCGCGGATTTCAGGGAAATTATTTTTACAGGTTCGGCTACGGAAGCCAATAACTTAGCGCTGCGCGGCGTTGTGAGGGCGGCTCGGTTATTTTCTACCGGAACCGGGCGTTCTTCGGCTCCGGCGGCCGAAGTCGCCCTTGACCTCTCGCCTAGCCGACTTTTTGCTTCGCAAAAAGACCAAGCTCGGCTAGGCTCCGAGACATTCCGTACGAAAACAACCGAGCCGCCCTTAAGAATAATAATTTCTTCCATTGAGCACGAATCTGTTTTGGCAACGGCACGGGATTTGGAAAAAGAAGGCGCGGAAGTTATTTATTTACCGGTTGATAAAAAAGGTTTTGTTGATTTGAAAAAGCTGGAAAAAGCCCTTAATGAGCGGACGGTTTTGGTTTCCGTGATGCACGTCAATAATGAAATCGGGGCCATTCAGCCGATTGCGAAAATTTCCGAAATAATCGGAAATTTTCGAGCGGTAGGCGGTAAGAGGCCAGTTAAAAATAATTCCATTTCCCATTTTACATTCCCCATTTTACATACCGACGTCGTTCAATCATTCCCGTATTTGGATTGTGATGTTAATAAGCTCGGCGTAGATTTAATGACTTTATCCGGCCATAAAATTTACGGACCAAAAGGGATAGGTATACTTTATGTAAAGAATTTAGAATTTAGAAAACAGAATTTAGCGGCTGAAAAATCCCTAAATCCTAAATCCTATATCCTAAATCCTTTTATTACCGGCGGCGGCCAGGAATTCGGTTTGCGCTCCGGCACGGAGAATGTTCCTTTGATAGTCGGTTTTGCCAAGGCCGTTGAATTGGCTGTTAAAAATAGGGAACAGGAAAGCAAAAGAATAAAAAATCTTCGCGATTATTTTTGGCGCGGTCTTAAAAAAATCGTTCCGAAAGCCGCTATTAACGGAAGCTTAATCAATCGTTTGCCTAATAATTTAAATGTTTTTTTGCCCGGATATTCAGCGGAAGATTTGCTGGTTAGGTTTGATTTGGCGGGCATAGCTGTTTCATCCGGCTCGGCTTGTTCTGCCCGTTCAACCAAACTTTCTTATGTTTTAACGGCAATCGGTTGCAATGAAAAAAGAATCAAACAAAGTTTGCGATTTACACTTGGAAAATTTACCGGCAAATCTCAACTTGACGAGGCGTTAAAGAGGATTAAAAATTTAATATAATAATGAAGAACAGAAAATTTATTTTAATTTTAATATTTATTGGTCTGCTTGGAGTTTTGGCTGTTTCACTTTTGTCCGAATTGCGTTTTTCGGCTTTGGCGAAGTCATCGGGCCAGGCTAATTTATTTCAGGATTTTTTCAGCCGTTTTTTGCCAAAACCCGATTTTGAAAAATCAAAAGAAGATTTCAGTCAAGCTGGAGAAGTAGCGGAAGAACCAGTCCAGCTTTACAAGCCCGCGCTTGATTACGAACAAGCCGTTATTCAGGCAGTTGAAAAAGCATCGCCGGCAGTTGTTTCCATTATAATTTCTAAAGATTTGCCGGTGATTGAGCAATGCCCGTATAATCCTTTCGGCGATTTGCCGCCGGAATTCAGCCCGTTTTTTGACCTTGGGCCTTTTCAGTTTAATCAGCCTTGCGCCAAGGGAAAAACAAAGCGTCAGGAAGTAGGAGGGGGCAGCGGATTTATAGTTTCAGCTGACGGTTTAATTGTAACTAATAAGCACGTGGTAGCAGACGAAGCGGCTGATTACACTGTTTTGACCAATGACGGCAAAAAATATGACGCCAAGGTTTTGGCGCGGGACCCATCTTTGGATTTGGCGGTTTTAAAAATAAAAACCAACAATTTGCCGGTTGTCGTTTTGGGAAATTCTGACGCGGTTAAGCTTGGTCAGACCGCCATTGCCATAGGTAACGCGCTCGGCGAATTTCGGAATACGGTTTCGGTTGGAGTGATTTCTGGTTTGGCGCGCACCGTAACCGCTTCCGGCGGGGGAATGTCGGAAACCATTGAAGGAGTTATTCAGACAGACGCGGCTATTAACCCAGGCAATTCCGGAGGGCCTATTCTTAATTTGCGCGGAGAAGTTATCGGCATAAACACCGCTGTTGCTTTTGGGGCGGAAAATATCGGTTTTGCCATTCCTATCAATCAGGCAAAAAGAGCCATTAATTCCGTTCAAAAAAGCGGACGGATTATTTCGGCTTATTTAGGCGTTCGTTATATTCATTTATCGCCTGAAACTGCAGAGAAACAGAAATTGCCGGTTAAATACGGCGCATTGGTTCGGGGTAATGACCAGGGGCCCGGAGTTTTGTCTAATTCTCCGGCAGCCAAAGCCGGAATTCAGGCCGAGGATATTATCTTGGAAGTTAACGGCCAGAAAATTGACCAGGACCATACTCTTGCTTCGTTTGTCCAAAAATACAGCGTTGGCGATGTTTTGAATTTAAAAATTCAGCGCGGGGATAAAGTCTTGACTTTAAAAGCAGTGCTTGAAGAACGTCCGGAATTGTGATATAATAAAATAATGAAATTCAGACAATCATTATTTTGGGATACTAATCCTAAAAATATAGATATTAAGAAACATGCGCGGTATATCATTGAACGCGTTTTGGAATTTGGTCAAGCGAATGAAGTAGGTTGGGTTTTTAAGAATTATCCGAAAAGTATGATAAAAAAAGTAATCAATCTGCCACGAGTTCAATTAAGTGGCAGGTCTAAAGCGTTATGGTCTCTGCTCGTCAAATAATACCAAAATCAAACTATCTTTTTTTTGACGCGTTACCAAGAGCGACAGTTAGGGCATTTAATAAATGCTCAGAAATTAATTTTTTTTTGCGTGACGCATGGTATTTAGCGGGCGGCACCGCTCTTGCTTTACAGGTCGGGCATCGTAGTTCAGTGGATTTAGATTTTTTTACAAAAAGGAAACTGTTTAACGAGAAAAGAGTAGAGGAGAATATGAGTAAATATGGGAAATGGGTTACGAATTCCATCAGTAATGGAACGCTCTACGGCGAGTTTCTGGGAGCGAAGATAAGTTTTATCGCCTATCATTTTTTTACTCCTGCTGAATTGATGCGTAAACAGGGCGCTGTTTCGCTTCTTGCGCCTCTTGATATTGCCGTTATGAAAATAATTGCTGTCTCTCAGCGGGGACGAAAAAGAGATTTTTTTGATCTGTATTGGATTTGTCAAAATGCGTCCCCGTTGCATGACATTCTTTTAAGAGTTCGCAAACAATATTTTGCGAGTCAAAACATCTTTCATATCTTAAAAGCCCTGGTATATTTTGAAGACGCGGAAACCGACCCGGAGCCGGTAATATATTTTGACGCCGATTGGAAAAAAGTTAAAAAATTTTTTATAAAAGAAATACCTTTAATCGCTAAAAAATTAATTAAATAAAATTTTAAATATTTTAAAAAACCCGCCTATGTAGGCGGGTTTTTATTTATCTTTCCAGGCCTTTTTCTATTCTTTCCTTTTTTTCTTGTTCCGTTAAAACTTCGCCGGTGCGTTCGTCTATGTAAAAATCTTTTTGAATGTCTTTTCGTTCTTTTTCTATGACTTGGTTCAGTTCGCTTTCTGGGCCTTCTTCGCCTTCTTCTATTTCCGGTTTTAATATTTCTGGCGGCATATTTTTTAAATTTTTTATTTTATCTGACCGACCTTGACGAAAAATGTTT
>JBBUEA010000071.1:6805-8317 GCA_038057035.1 Patescibacteria group bacterium
GCTTTTTGACGCTGTCTTGGGAAAAGCGATAAGCGGAATAATTTTATTTCTTAGTTTATGGATTTTAAGCCGCGCTATTCATGATATTGCCGATAAGTTTAAGGACGTTAGACAAGAAACGTTGGCTGTTATCTTGGAAAGCGATTATATTATTAACGGATTTTCAAAACTCATTTCTTTTCCGCTGTCTTTTCATAAAAAACATAAAATTGGAGAAATTACACAACGGATTAACCGCGCCGCTGACTGGCTTAGCAGTATTGTAAATCGCATCTTAATTGACTTATTGCCTGATTTTTTAAGCATTATTATCGCTTTCTTTATAACTTTTAGTATTAAGCCGGTTTTATCTTTAATGCTCTTTTTTGCGGTTTTTATTTATGTTTTGGTTTTAATAAGGGTCGCGCCAAGAATCGCCAATTTGTTGGAAAAAATGCATAAAGGCTGGTCTAGGGCGTACGGAGATGGTTATGACACTGTTTTAAATGTTCAGGCTGTTAAACAGGCCACCGCGGAAAAATACGAAAAAAGAAAATTTTTTAAGAATTTTCGTTTGAAAGCGGCGCGGTTTTTTATAGATTTTACGGCTTTGCAGTCAAGTTTAAATTTAACCCAAAGATTGCTGATTACTTTTACTAATTTTGCTTTGCTGGTTTTTTCCATATTTTTAATATGGAAAAATGAACTGACTATCGGCGAATTGCTGGCGTTTCAGGGATACGCCGCCATGTTTTTTGCCCCTTTTATAACGTTAGGCAGAAATTGGAGTCTTGTTCAAAACGGTTTGGTGGCGATTGAAAGAGCGGAAGCAATTTTAAAAAACCCCGAAGAGCAATACACGCCGGAAAACGCCGTGATTCTTAGTGAGCTTCACGGCAAAATTGAATTTAAAAACGTCAGTTTTGGTTATGCTAAAAATCAAGGCAGGACTTTAGATGATATTTCTTTTATCGTTGAGCCCGGGCAGAGCATTGCTTTGGTCGGCGAATCAGGGGTAGGAAAAACAACGTTTATTGATTTGATTTCTTTTTATTTTCAGCCGAATCGCGGAAAAATTTTGATAGACGGCCATAATCTTAAAAATATAGACCTTAAAACTTTGCGGTCTTTTATCAGCGTTGTGCCGCAGGAAATTCTGCTTTTTAACGATACGGTTAAAAATAATATCAAGTACGGCAAGTTTGATGCTAGCGATGCTGAAGTGATGGAAGCGGCGCGCTTTGCCCATGCCGATGAGTTTATTGAAAATTTTTCTAAAAAATACAATCAGCTGGTCGGCGAGCGGGGCATTAAACTTTCAACCGGACAAAAACAGCGAATTGCCATTGCCCGCGCGATTTTGCGGAATCCCAGGATTTTAATTTTAGACGAACCAACCTCGGCTTTGGACGCAAAATCGGAACAATTTATCACCGAATCCATTGAGAAATTAATGAAAGGCCGGACGACTTTTATTATTGCCCATCGTTTTAGCACAGTCAGAAAGGCTGATTTAATTTTGGTTTTGGATAA
>JBBUEA010000071.1:8417-10075 GCA_038057035.1 Patescibacteria group bacterium
TTTCATCGTTTTACAATTAAAGCTCAAGAAGCGCTTCAAAACGCTCAGGACTTGGCCGCCAAAGAATCTCACGGCGAGTTGAAAGCTTTGCATCTTTTATCCGCGCTTTTAGCCGAAGACCAAACTTTGGTGCGGCCGCTTTTGGTGCGCGCCAATGTTAATTTATCGGCTTTAGAGCAGGAGTTAACGCAGGAGCTTTCCCGTCTCCCGAAAATTTTTTCCGCTTCAACGGTTGGCCAGCTTTATTTGTCGCAGGAATTAATGCGGATTTTAGACCAGGCCGCCAAGGTGGCGATGCAGCAAAAAGATGAGTTTGTTTCTTGCGAACATTTGCTGATGGCTTTGTTTGACGTGCCTTCTTCGGCTCAGGTAATTTTGAATCATTTTGGTATTCGTCGTGAAGCAATTATGCGTATTTTATCCCAGCTGCGCGGCTCCGCGAGAATTACCGACGAGATGCCGGAAACGAAATTTCAGGTTTTGGATAAATACGCGGTTAATCTGACGGAGCAGGCGCGGGAAGGCAAGCTTGACCCGGTTATCGGCCGCGAAGAGGAATTACGTCGCGTTATTCAGGTTTTGAGCCGCCGCACTAAAAATAATCCGGTTCTGATAGGCGAGTCCGGCGTTGGTAAAACAGCAATTGTGGAGGGTTTAGCCCAGCGGATTGTAAGCGGGGATGTGCCGGAACCTCTTAAAAATAAGGAAATTATTATGCTTGACCTCGGCTCTTTAATCGCCGGAACCAAATTCCGCGGCGAGTTTGAAGACCGCTTAAAAGCCTTTTTAAAAGAAATTAAAAATTCCAGTGGCAGATTGGTGCTTTTTATAGACGAAATTCATATGATTGTCGGAGCCGGAGCCGCCGAAGGCGCTGTTGACGCCTCTAATCTTTTAAAACCCTCTCTTGCCAGAGGCGAACTGCACGCTATCGGCGCTACCACGATTAAAGAGTACCAGCGCCATATTGAAAAAGACCCGGCCCTTGAGCGCCGGTTTCAGCCCATTAATGTTGACGAGCCGGCCATTGAAGATAGTATCGCTATTTTACGCGGGCTTAAGGAAAAATACGAAACGCACCACGGCGTAAAAGTAAGCGATGAAGCTATCGTGGCGGCGGTTAATCTTTCGGCCCGGTATATCAGTGACCGGTTTTTACCGGACAAAGCCGTTGACCTTATTGATGAGGCCGCGGCCAGTCGCAGGCTTGACAGCGACAGTCTGCCAAAGGAACTTGACGTTAAGCGCCGCGAGATTACCCGCCTTGAAATAGAAAAATCAGCTTTATCAAAAGAGAACGGCAAAATAGCTAAAACGCGGCTCAAAGAAATAGAAAAAGAACTGTCAGGGATTAAAAGCGAAAATGATTTATTGTCTGCCCGCTGGCACGCTGAGAAAATCGCTTTTGAAAATCTTAATAATTTACGGCGCCGTGTTGAGGATTTGCGGCGAGTCGCCGAAGTCGCCGAAAGGGAAGGGAATCTGGAAAAAGTGGCGCAGATTATTTACGGTGAACTGCCGGCCGCTGAACGGGAATTTGAGGCGTTTGAGAAAAAATATTTTTCTAAGAATCACCGCCAGGACAAGTTCATTAAGGAATACGTTGACGAGGAAGATATCGCCGAAGTGGTTTCGCGCTGGACAGGCATTCCGGTGGC
>JBBUEA010000071.1:10175-12414 GCA_038057035.1 Patescibacteria group bacterium
ATTAAAGATGGTCAGAAAGTTAAAATTTCAATTTCCGGAAAAGTGGCGGGCCAGCAGGCTGTTGAAATCGGCGTCTAAGGTTTTAGTTTTCGCCGCTTGTTTTTGGCTGATTCGTTTTTTCGGCTTTGCTCCGTTGACCGCGGCGATTTTTTTATTTATTGTTTTTATTTTTGTTTACAGCCGCCAGCTGGAGAAACAGCTGTTTTTTAAATCTCATTTGGTTTTTTGGCTAAGCGCTTATTTTGTCGGCCAGTCGGAGTTTATTTTAAGGCCGGACGTTTTTATTGTTTTTTCGGTATTTCTGATTATTTTGGCTTATTGGCTTTTCGGGCTTGGGGATTTGATTTTTAAAAATCGCGGCCAAATTTACAGGAATTTGAACACCTCTTTATTTTTTTTAGTTTCCGTTTTATTTTTCGCTTCAGATAAATCCCATTATTTTTTTATAAAATATTTTTTGGCGTCAACCGCGGTCTTTTTGCTTTTTTTCGAAGTTTTTTCTGCGCTGCGGAAAGAATTTCCAAAAA
Source organism: Patescibacteria group bacterium (assembly GCA_038057035.1). Taxonomy (GTDB): domain Bacteria; phylum Patescibacteriota; class Minisyncoccia; order UBA6257; family JACPKE01; genus JACPKE01. The sequence goes on from JBBUEA010000071.1 coordinate 10,703, forward strand.
GAGAAAAAATAGCGGCTTTGGCTCTTGGCTTGGCTACCGTGGAATTTTTATGGGCGATTTCGCTGCTGCCGCTGAGTTTTTTAAGCGCCGCGGCTTTACTTACGCTTTTGGTTTTTTTGGGCCGCGATACTATTGATTATTATTTTCAAGGCCGGCTTAGCAGAACTTTTCTTTTAAGCCAAGGGACTATTTTTATTGTTTTGCTGGTTTTGATTTTAGGAACCGCTCGGTGGACGTTGTAAATGATTATTTCCTTTCTGCCAGCACCACTTTAACGTTCAGTTCTTTTTTCTTGCGCAAAACTTTTAAGTTCATTATTTCCCCGACTGACATATTTTCCAAAAAATCCTGAATTGTTTTTTCTTTGGTAATTCTTTCGCCGTTGCATTCAAGAATGATATCTTTTTCTTTTATTCCCGCTTTGTAAGCCGGACTGTCCGGCACTACGCCGTCATGATGATGGGTTTCCGAAGCGATTAAAGCGCCGTATCCCACCGGCATATGGTTTTTTTCTTTCAAGTCTTCGTCAAGAATGATGTAGCGGAGTCCAAGCAGCGGCCGGCGGATGCGGCCGTATTTTTTAAGGTCAGCCAAATCTCTTTTGGCGGCGTTGACCGGAATGGCAAAGCCGATATTCTGGGCGCCGAAAATAATCGCGGTATTGATGCCAATAACCCGGCCGTTAGCGTCTACCAGCGGGCCGCCGGAGTTGCCCGGATTAATGGCCGCGTCGGTTTGGATCAAGCCGCGCATTTCCTGAACCGTCGCTTTTAAATCAACCGCGGCGGCCAGGGAACGGGACAGGCCTGAAACAATGCCGAGCGAAACAGTATTTCTGAAAATGCCGAGCGCGTTGCCGATGGCTATAACTGTTTGCCCCAACTCCAGATTGTCGGAATCGCCAAGCTCTATTGCCGGCAGTTTAATTTTGTTTTTGATTTTTAAGATTGCCACGTCATTTACCGGATCGCGCGCCAGAATTTCAGCCGGATGTTTTTGGTTGTCTTGCGTGATAACGGTGTATTCGGCTTTAGGGTCAATGACAACATGTTTATTGGTAAGAATAATTCCGCTTTCGTTAACTATTGAGCCGGAACCTCCGCCTATTTTCACCATTCCATGAGCGTCAATTTCTTCTTCGGGAATTTTCGGCATCGGCGTCCCGAATGGCAAGTACGGTGAAAGCGTAGCAGGTAGTTCTTTTTCCAGTTCCTCCAGGCTTTTGGAAATGATAATGGAAACAACCGACGGCATCACTTTTTTAATGATTTGAATAATAGATGATTGCTCTTTTTTCATATTATTTATTTTATCATACTAGTTGCATAACACTAGTTTGATTTTTCGCCAGTTTTTGTTATTTTAAATCGCAGATACTTAAAAGAAAATTAGGAGGTTGTAATGAGGACAAGGTTTGTTCTGGCCAGCATTTTTTTGATTTTATTTCTTATTATTGTTTTATTTGCTCCGGCAGGCTTAGCAAGAGATTTGCCTGATTATCCTTTCCAGACTAAACTGGATTTTAAATTCTATACCGTTAAAAAAGGAGATTCTTTTTTCAAGCTTTTTAAAAGCCGGTGGGAGGCGGTGTCGCGGTTTAACAGACTTGACGAACAACATTTGATTGTCGGAATGAGAATAAAAGTTCCCGATGATTTTGAAGCGGCTGAAAATTATTCGCCTCTGCCGGAATTCATAGAAAACGCAAATAC
>JBBUEA010000072.1:0-1160 GCA_038057035.1 Patescibacteria group bacterium
CGTGTAAAATAAGAGCTATGCCTTATTTTATTTATTTATTGCGTTTTCTTTTCGGAACAATCATTGGCAGTTTTTTAAATGTTCCGATTTGCCGTTTTCGGGAAAATGAGCCGTTTTTAGCCGGCTCCCATTTTTTGGGGCGTTCCCGGTGTTTGTCCTGTAAAAAAATACTTTCCTGGAAAGAGCTGATTCCGCTTTTCAGTTTTTTAATTCAATTTGGAAAATGCCGCAATTGCGGCAAATCTATTTCCTGGCAGTATCCGCTGGTAGAATTTTTAACCGGCCTGGTTTTTATTTTAATACCCCTGCGTTTTTTTAATCTTTACGGCATTTCAGCTCTTGTTCTGTCCGGTAGCGGCTTATTTTGGTATTACTGGCAGGTTGCCATCTGGATTCTTGCGTTTCTTGTTTTTATTTTAATAGCCGTGATTGATTATCGTCTTAAGCTTGTTCCGGATTTTCTTAATGTCGCTTTGGTGGTTTTAGGAATTTGGCTGGTTGGCGCAATCAGTTATTTTAATAAACCCGATTTTTTAAATCGTTCGTTTTTAAGCCATTACGGTTTGCTTTTCGGGAAAATTGAAAATATCTGGCTTAATCATTTGTTCGCGGCTTTGGTTGTTGGCGGATTTTTTGCCGCTATTTTCTTTTTAAGCAAAGGCCGGGGCATAGGATTTGGAGATGTAAAGCTCGGAACCGCTATTGGCTGGTTTTTGGGCTGGCCGGACGCGGCACTTTCGGTTTTTCTGGCTTTTATAGTTGGCGGCGCATGGGGCGCCGCGGCCATGCTTTTTAAAAGAAAAGGCATTAAAGATATTCTGCCTTTCGCGCCCTTTTTTATAATTGGCGCAGTTTTAACTGTTTTTGCCGGATATTTTTTAATTGACGGTTATTTTAAAATCATAGGGCTTTAGTGGTATCGCTCGAAAGTACGAATTAATACAAATATACGAATATATAATTAAAATAAATTTGTATATTCGTAATTATTAGTAAATTAGGGCGATTTTCAGCAATAAGAAGAATATCTATAAATTACGAATAAATACGAATATAATAATATATGGCTGACAATGGTTTGAAAAAATTTTTTAATTCGTCCGGCTTTACTCTTTTTGAGATGCTGGTGACAATGAGCATCATGTCTTTTCTTGCGGCGA
>JBBUEA010000073.1:0-1104 GCA_038057035.1 Patescibacteria group bacterium
GCTAATGTGACAGGGATAGCTATCTTGTCTTCCTCTAAGAACTTTAATACGGCTTTTACGGCAGCCGGACTTTTGTCTGCGGGGGATTTTGCTTCCAAGTTCGCTCTGGCTACGGGGACGGTGCCAGCGCGCCGAGATTTGCTTAAGGTGAAACCAGTTGATAGCTATTCCTCAATTTTTTATGATTCGGCTCTTTATGCGAGGAGTTGGTTTGACCCGTCGCCCGCAGGCACAGATAACATTTTCCGCAATATGATTGATGGAGTGCTTTCAAATAATCTGACTGTTGAAAATGCGATCTCCGATGCTAGTAGCAAGTTAGGTCTTTTATTGTTAAAATAATTTCCGCTAGGGGCAAACATGAAAAAAACAGCAAAAATTTTAATTTCTTTCTTTGTACTTTTAATGCTTGTTATGCCTGTTGTTTCTTTCGCATATAAACTCGGAGATCCCTTGGTTCCTTGTAATAATACACCAGCTGATGATGGCACTATCTCTAACTCCTGTGATTTCAACGCTTTTATGGCTCTCATAAATAACGTAATTCATTTTCTTCTTTTTTATATGGCAGTACCTATTGCCGCTATTATGTTTTTTTACGCCGGTTTTCTAATGGTAACTTCAGGAGGCAGTTCGGAAAGTAAAACTAGAGCTAAATCAATTTTTTCCAATGCTGTTATCGGGCTTGTCCTTGCCGCCGCCGCTTGGCTTATTGTTAAAACCATATTATCAATTTTGGATTATGAAGATATTGGAAGATTTTTTTAGAATGGGATATAATGTAAATATGATTTTTATTAAGAAGAATTTTTATAAACTTATCTTAGTGGTTTATCTGCTTATTGTGCCGATTTTTTCTTTTGCTGATAATACTAATTGCGATCCGGCTGGTGGCAAAATCTGTCCCCCAATAAATGAAACTACTATCAACGGTTTTATAAAAACTCTGCTGGAAGGCGTGCTGAAAATCGGCATACCAGTTGTCGCCTTGGCCGTTATTTACTGCGGTTTTCTTTTTGTGTCAGCGAGGGGCAATTCAGAAAAATTAACCAAAGCCAAAGACGCTCTTTTTTATACTTTGATCGGCGCGGCGATACTCTTGGG
>JBBUEA010000074.1:0-2884 GCA_038057035.1 Patescibacteria group bacterium
CCTGAATTCCGGATTCCGCCAAAAACTGGGCTTTATCCGCCTGGCTTTCAAACTGGCCGGCAAAAATTGAAGTATTGCTTTGAACCGCCAGATAAATACTGATGGCAAACACAAAAAGAGCGATGCTGACAATTATTAAAAGTCCGGCAACTCCTGCCTGACCGGCAGGCAAGCCGTTTTGGGTATTGTAGTTAAACAACATAATTCATTATTTAATTATACCGTATTGATTTGACATAAATTACTGATTTGCTATACTGATAATGTCAAACCTCTCTCCGCTTCGGCGGGGGGATTTTTTTTTATTTATATATAAAAAGCAATAGAATCTTTTAGTTTCTTGATATTGATATACTTTGCTAAATCAAGAAGCTCTTTTGATATATGACCTTTTGTAGACATAACGATCACGCGCTTTTTATGATTCTTAGCCGTATCTAAAAGAGGAGCAAAGTCGCTGTCCCCAGACATTAGTATGAGAGTGTCAAAGTTGTTTAAATTTGCTAAAACATCGATGGTAAGTTCAACATCCAAATTACCTTTCCACTCATACGCATTGCGAGAAATTTTAATCCGTTTCACTTCCTTTGCTTTCACAATATAGCCAAGTTTTGTAAGTTTCTCTATGAACGAATTTTGTTTGTGATTTTCGCCGACCCGTCCAGTATAAAAATAAATCCCTTTAAGGTCACACTCTTTCTTAAAATATTCTTGGAGTTTTTTATAATCTACCCGCCAACGCAAAGTTTGCTGTGAATAAAGTATGTTCGCGGCATCAACAAAAACATAAACTCTGCCTTTGACAAATTGACCAATCATACTTCTATCTTACCAGCAATCTTAAAAATTTTCCATCGGTAACACAACGAGAATTTCTTATGAAATTTTATAACGGTTCAAATTCGTAAGATTATTCTAAAGCGGCAGGGCTGTGGTTTGAATGTTATATAAAGTATCCGAAGTCGTAGTGCCATTTTCATTATATCCGCCGGTAATTTTAATCTGAACAGAAGAAGTAGCCGGCGCCGGATTGTCAATTTTTGTAAAATTCAAAGCGGTAAAAATAGTGGTGGAAGGGGACATCGGAGCCGCGACAGAACCGCCTTCTTTAATAGTGATTGTTCCGGAAGCCAAAGCAAAAATAGTCGGGTCTTTGTTAACATCCGCCATTTTCAAGCTTAAAGTGCTGGAAGCGTCGTTTATGGCAAGCGACGAATGAACGCGGTCAACTATCTGTTCCGTTATTCGCTGAACGTTCAACTGAACTTCGCTTGAACGGCTGATAACGATTTTGCTTTTAATGACAAAACTAAAAACTCCGGCCGCCAAAGTCCCTACAATGGCAAAAATCAATACATAAAGTATAAGCTCTATAAGAGTAAACCCGCCTGAAAATCGCTCTAATTTACGAATATTTACTAATATACGAATCATTTTAAATTAACTATTCGTTTAAAAATAACTCCTTTTGCTGTAAAATTAACCAATAACGCCAATTTCAGCCCCGTTATTTTCAAATAATCATAAATCTGTTCAATATTAGACCTGGAAAAATAGCCGCCCTTCTTAAGTTCTAAAACTATTTTATTTTCAATAATAAAATCTAGTCTTTTGCGGCCTAAAATTTTATCGCCATACTTAAGATTAAAACCAGGTTGTTCAATAAAATTTAAATGTTTTAAACGGAGCGACTCCGCAACCGCTTTTTGATAATATAATTCTTTATATCCATAACCAAGAGTATTATAAACATCAAATACGGCGCCAATAATCTTATAACTTAAATCAGGGTAAATTAAATCAATTTTATTAATAATAGGCATCACCATTGAATTTAATTAGTATATTAGTATTTATTCGTAATTTAGAGTGATTACTGCGCATAGTTAAGAATAATCCTATCCACCCTTGGCGTCACCAATGAATCTGTTGTTTCCAAAAAAACTTTATACCGGATATAACGTTTGTTCTGATGGCAAACTGCTTTTATTTCAATCGGCGTGTTGATACCAACAGTATAAAAAGACGATGAATCGCAAATATTAGCCGAAGAATTCCAACCGTCGTAAGTCCATGGTCCGCTGGTGGCGTTAGAAGCCGCGAATTGAAATTTAACGGTTGTATTGGCCGGTTGTGAACCTTCCCAAAACAAAGAATTAGGGGCAACGCCGGCGGTAACAGCGGTATCAATAATAATAGAAACCAGCGAACCGGAAGGGGAAAAACCGCCGCCGGAAGTGGTAACACTGGAACTGGCGCTGTAAGGCCCGTTGCCGTTAACATTGGTTCCGCGAACCCGATAGCAATAATTAGTGCTTGTTGCCAAACCGGAATCATTTCTTGAAAGAGCCGTGGTAGTGGCAATTTCAGAAAAAGTTCCGCAATTTAAAGCCCGTTCCAATCTGTAATAATCGGCATTAGTAGCGCTTGTCCAACTGGCGGTTAAAGTGCTGGTTGAAACATTAGTATAAGTAGGAGTGCCGGGCTGGCCCGGTACGCTATCTTGAATATGAGTCGCGTTAGCCGGTGGGGAAGGTGCGACCGGAGTTAATCTTACCTTTGAAGTTTGGCCGTCAGCGGTAACATTGCTCGCGCTCAAACCAAAAGTAATGGTATCGCCAGCCAGCAAATTAGTGGTGGTGGCTTTTAATATGTATCTGGTGGAAGTGGCTGAAACCACAGTGGAAGTGGCGGCGGTAAAAGTAATGTTGTTTGTTGCTCCGCTAATAACCACGGATCCGGCGCCAAAAGCCGTTGTTGTTTCTTCGGCGTCAACAGCGCCGTTAGCATTGGCATCAACAAAAATTTGAGCGCCGGTAATGTCAGCGGTCGCAATGCCAGTAATAGCAGAAAGATTAATAGTCAGAGTGGTGGAAGCGTTTTC
>JBBUEA010000075.1:0-16243 GCA_038057035.1 Patescibacteria group bacterium
CGCTTTTTTTTATTTTCCTCCGCTTACTGAGATGTTTCACTTCAGCGGGTAGACTTCCGCCCAAATTTTTGAAATCTTAACAAAATTTTAAATTTAAGTCATTTTTTAAATTCCAAAAATTTGGGCGGATTATCGAGGTTTACTCGACAGGGTTTCCCCATTCGGAAATCTCCGGATCGCAGGTTGCTAGGCACCTCCCCGAAGCTTATCGCAGCTACGCCACGTCCTTCATCGCCGTTTTGTGTCAAGGCATCCACCATAAGCCCTTAATTTTTACGCTCACTTCGCTCGCATATATCGCACGAATTTACGAATCAATACGAATATTACGAATTCGTATATTCGTAAAAATTCGCGCATTCGCGCGATAAAGCGAAACGAAGTGAAACGATTTTTTTTATTCTCCGTCTCAAAAAGACTGCCATATAATCGCGCCGCTACGCGGCACGACATTTTTCAATCTTCTATCCACCGCAGACAAACAAAAAGTCCCGTTAAGGCGGGACTAACTAAATTTAAACACAACAGCTGTTAGCCGCCTCGTTGGAGTTTTTTGTTTAATACAACCATTACGATATTAAGTGTAGCCGTAGCCAAAGAAAAGTCAACACCCTGAAAAGGTTCGGAGTCAAGTCTATCTAAAACAAAAAACAGGCCTCCTAAAGGCCTGTTTTTAAAATCTTTAAAACAGATTTTATCTTTCCACTTGCTCACGGAACTTGCCGAGAAGATGAGCGGCGTAATCTTTTCCTCCCAAGCCAAAAGCTATTCCTCCAGCCAAAGCGAACATCGCGATAACGCCGGTAATAATAGTATTGATTATGCTTACCGCTATCCCAAGCTGAACCAAAGCGGTCAAAAAACCGAAAACTATTGAGGACCAGCCCGCAAGCGAACCTAAAAATTTAGCGTGATGCATTCTGGCGCTCATTACCGAAGCCGTGATGATTCTTTTCAAAAAATTACCAAGAACCGCCGAAGCTAAAACTATCACGACGGCTATAATAATATTCGGAATATAAAGCAAAACATCTCTTAAGAAAGAAGATAAAGCAAAAAACCCGAGAATATCAGAGGCCGCGAGAAGAAAAGCGACGGTTAAAAACCAAAAAACCAATTGGCCAAAAAAACGGCCGGAATTAATTTTTAAATTAGCCCGTTCAAAATACGGCGTTAAACCGAGCTTTGCCAAAAATTCATCAACTTTCAAAACCCTCAAGACTCTTTCAACAAGCGCGCCAAGTCCGGTTGCGATAACTAACCCTAAAACAAAAACCACCAACGCTCCGATAAAAGAAGGGATAAAACTAAAAAAAGACGTCCAGACATTTTGAAGAGAACCGAGAACAACATCACCCCACCTTTGAACTAACATAATATATCAAAAGTTTAATAATTGATTCCGACCTTTTAACCTTTAATTTTATTATAGCAAAACAGTTGAAATCGCCTGTGGATAAGTCAAATTATTATACAAAGACTAATTAATAAAAATAAAAGGGTCTTGTCTAGAAGATTTTGTTCTTTAACACGACTTTTAACATAAAATTAAAAACCCTTCTGGTTGAATCCAAAAGGGTTTTTCTTTAGTTTGAAGAAAAAGCGATTTTTATAGCTTCATCAATCGTTTCAACGATATGAAAAATCAGTTTATCTTTAATCTCTTTTGGGACGTCTTCTAAATCTTTTTCATTTTCTTTAGGAAGGATAATTTCTTTAATGCCGGCTCTTTCGGCGGCCAACATTTTTTCTCTTATGCCGCCCACACCCAATACTAATCTTTCCAGGTTAATCTCTCCTGTCATGGCCAGTTTTTCGCGAGACGGTTTTTTACGGCACATTGATTCCAAAGCGATATAAATCGCTAAACCAGCCGATGGCCCGTCTGTGTTAAAAAAGCGTGGAACGTGAACATGCACGAGTTTTTCATCAAAATCTATTTTTTTATGAATGGCACGGATTAATGTCTGCGCCACTTTTATTGAATCCTGAAGACGTTCTCCCAGTCCGCCTGTTTTTGAAACCTGGCCGGTCCCTTTAGTCATTATTGTTTCTATATATAAAATGCAGCCGCCGGCTTCAGTCCATGCCAACCCAATTGATACGCCCGGAGTTATTTTTCTTACTTTTTCGGTGATTAACGCCGATGAGCCGAGAAAATCCGGTTGAGATATAATATTAGGTTCAATTATCCGGGGATAACTCTCTCCATTGGCGATTTTTAAAGCAATAATTCGCAAAATTTTATGGACTTGTCTTTCCAAATCTCTGACGCCCGCTTCATCAGTATGCTGAATGATTAACTTAATGGCTTCTTCCGTAAAATCAATATGACCAACTCCGGTTTCTTGAATTTGCTTGGGAATCAGATACTGTTGGCCTATTTTTATCTTTTCAAATTCCGCGTAACCAGATAAATTAATGATTTCCAAACGATCTGTTAAAGCCGGCGGCATTGATTCATCAATCATATTAGCGGTGGCTATAAAAAAAACTTTTCTTAAATCAAATCCGAAATTAATATAATGGTCTTGGAAAGAATGATTTTGTTCCGGGTCAAGTACTTCCAAAAGAGCGGCTGCGGGGTCGCCGTGCTCTTTGGCTATTTTATCAATTTCATCAATCATAAAAACCGGATTTATTGCTTCGGCTTTAATAATGCCTTCAATAATTCTTCCCGGAAAAGAAGCTACGTAAGTCCTGCGATGGCCTCGGATTTCCGTTTCGTCTCTTACGCCGCCCAAAGAAATTTTAGTGAATTTTCTACCAAGCGCTCTGGCGATTGATTTACCTAATGATGTTTTGCCTACCCCCGGAGGTCCGACAAAGCAAATAATCGGCGACTTGCCTTGAGGGTTTAATTTTTTAACAGCCAGATGCTCAAGAATTCTTGTTTTAATTTTTTCCAAACCGCAATGGTCCTGGTCCAGAATATTTTTTACCGCGTTAAAATCAGGATTGTCTTCCGTTTCTTTTCCCCACGGCATTTTTTTTAAGCAGTAACCAAGATGAGTTCTTAAGCTGTCTGTATTGGCGTCGTGCCCGTTTCTTTGTAGTTGCCTTAGTTCGTCTTCAATAATCAATTGCGCTTCTTTTGAAATTTTTGGTTTCAATTGCTGATAAGTATTCAATAATGTATCCGATTCTTGAAGAAAGTTGTTGTTATCGCCATCGGCTTTTAATTTTTCTTGAATCTGTTTTTGAAAAAACAGCAAAGAATCTTTTGCCAGCGTCGCTTCTTTTTCATTTATATATTTTTTAATTATCCCGCTTTTAATTTTTTCAAAAGCGATTGTTGCGGTTAAGGCTTGAACAATCTTCTCCATTCTTTTTTCAAAATTCATTTCTTCCAGAATTTCTTGGGATTGTTCGGAAGGAACCTCCAATTTTAAACAAAATAAATAAAGTTGTTTATCTGTTTTCGGCAAATTTGACAAAAGATTAGCGTTTGCCAGCAAATCTTCAAAATCATTAAAAGCCGTTTCAAAATGTTCATCCGCCTCTATATAATCTAAAAGTTCGGTCCAAAGTTCTTTGATTACTGATAATAAAGCTTTGGCTTTGTTTTTTTCTTCTTTTGTTTTCGGGAATTCATCTTCTAAAACCGATATTTCAGCGATTTTATAGCCTTTTTCGTGGTCTCGCGTGTTAATAATTTTAAACCGTTTTTGCTGCGCTTTTATGGTAAAAATGCAGAAATCAGCTTCTTCTTGAAATTCGGTAATAACAGCTAAAACCCCGACTTCGTACAGGTTTGAATTACTGGCCATTGTAACGCCGATTAGCGGCTGTGGATTTTCCGGAGTTATTACATTTTTAAGCAGGGTTATAATAGAGCGTTCGGATGATTCAAACCTTCTATTTATATGAGGAAAGAGTAAAGTATTATGCAAAATCATTAAAGGCACGAACTGGTTCATTTCCGCCTCCTTTATAAAAATTTTTACAATTTTCTATTTAAATTATCCCTCGCCTTAGAAAGATTAGCAATGCTCTGTTGTTATATAAAAAAGCCCCGTTTTTATTCAACGCGGGGCTTGTTTCCCAGTATTTCAACAGCTGTTCTTTTTAAAAATTTGTTCAGTTCCGGATAATGAGCCGCAAAAATTTCCATCCTTGACGAGTTTTCGGTTAAAATGCTTGCGTCGGACTGGTTCGGCAGAAAAGGGTTTAATATTGAAAATTGTTCTCCGTTGATTGAAATTGACGTCCAATCAACGGCTTTTCTGTATAAACCTAGCTGTTTGCAGATTTTTATCGCTATTCCCCTTGCCAGCGCTCTTGTTGTTGACGGCGGATATATTAAGGCCTCTAAAACATCGGCGTCGGAAACAAGGCGCTTGATATGACCGGCTTTTTCCATAATTTCAAAAATCCCCCCAGGGTCGATGTTGTGATATTTAATGTCAATATTCGCTCGATCCCAGTTCGTAAAATTTTCATTTTTTGCTTTTTTTCGTTGCTCCATTTCGCGGAAAAGTTTTTGTTTTATTTTCCAGTCCAGCATATATTCCAATTCTTCGTCTTTCCTTTCCAGCATTGCCAGGATTTCGGCCCATTCGTTGATTATTTGTTCCGCTTCGTTATCGCTTTTTTCCCCGGCAGCATATTCCCTGGCTTTTTCCAGATAAATTTTCTGGATTTTAAGCGCCGACAAATAAAAATGTTCAGAAGTTTCCTCGTTGAAACACAAAACGTTTTTTTTGTTCGGATCGCAGTCTTTAGAAACAGTTTTAAAAGTTGACAGCGGATTAGCAAGGTTCGGTTTATTTTTAAAAACAGAAGGTTTTTTGCAGAAAGTCGATATAACCAGGGCTGTTACGCCGATTTTCAGCCAGTTTGACCAATCGCTTCGGTTGGATTCTCCGCACAATATATGCAAACGCCATAATGATTCTTTATTGGCATGGGGTTCGTCGCGCGTATTGATCATCGGTCTTGCCGCAGTTGTGGCGCCGCCAACGGTTTCTTCGGTAAAAAAAGCTCTTGGCGAAAGAACGAAGCCATAAGGATACTTTTTATTGTTTTTTTCGGTAAAAAAAGCGCCGGCGCCCGAATAAATCTGTCTTGTGGCTAAAAACGGCAGTAACCAATTCCATAAATCATAGTTATAAGAAGATTTTTGGATGCAATAATTTTCATGAGTGCCGTAAGTATTGTAAATTTCGTTGTTATTAGAACGGTCTGGATTTAAAGCTTTATTGTCGGCTAGAAAAGTTAGGGCGATGTCGTAGCCTTCATTTTTAAATTTTTCTTCCAGGGGTTTTTTACATTTGAAAAAAATATTATGACCGGCTTTATTATATTTGACTATTTCAATCGCCGATGAACATTCTGGAGTGGCGTATTCCGGGTGAATGTTTGTGTCAATGTAAAGCCTTCCGCCGTTTTCAAGAAATTGAAAAGACGGACCAATATCGCATTGATTGTCATTTTTTAAATATTCATTCAGCAAGTTATTAAATTTTACCATTATTATTTCTTTATCCAGGAGATGCGCCGGTTTTCCGTCTTTTTTAAAATACAGGCCGTATTCGGTTTCTACGCCTAGTATAGTGTCTTTCATTACTGATCACCTCTCTTCCTAATTTAATTTTTAAAAAATTAATATCTGAAAAAAGCATAACGCCGGCATTAACATTTGACAAGCCTGGCTGATTTGGTATAATTTTAAATATTGATTGATATCCCGCCGAAGCGGGATTTTTTTAAAAATGGATTTAAAAACTATATCAATAGCCGTAAATCAAATTGCGTCTGAAAAAGGCGTTGAGCCTGCGAAAATTTTTGACGCTATCGCCGATTCAATTGCCGCGGCTTATAAAAAAGAATACCGTAAAAAAACCGAAATCATCAGGGCTAATTTTGATTTAAAAACCGGCGATTTAAAATTTTGGCAAATTAAAACCGTTGTTGATTTGACAACGGTTAGGGTGGTAGAGGAATCGGTTGAAGGCGAGCAGCCGGCAGTCGCTCCTGTTTATTCGGCAGGCAGGTCCGGTAAAGCTTTTAATAATGAAGAGATTGTTGAGCTTCCACGTTATAATCCCGACCGGCATATTTTTATTGAAGAAGCGCGCGCAATTAAACCGGATGTTATTTTAGGCGAAGAATTATCCTTTCCTCTGGAAAGTCATCAGGATTTCGGCCGAATAGCGGCTCAAACAGCCAAGCAGGTGGTGTTTCAAAAAATCCGCGAAGCGGAAAGGGATTCAGTATTGTCGGAATTCCAGAATAAAGAAGGAGAAATAGTAAGCGGAGTTGTTCAACGTTTTGAAAGAGGCAATATTTTTATTGACCTTGGACGGGCCATCGGCGTGATGTTTTATAATGAAACGATTCCCGGGGAGCATTATCGTATAGGCGAGCGATTGCGTTTTTATGTATTGGCTGTTCAAAGCGACAGCCGTTTGCCAAGTATTGTTTTGTCGCGCAGCCATCCGAGGTTCATCAACAAACTTTTTGCTTTGGAAGTGCCGGAAATAGCCGAAGGCGCGGTTGAAATAAAAGCGGTTGCCAGGGAGGCGGGTAGCCGCACTAAAATCGCGGTTGTTTCCAATGCCGAAGGCGTTGACCCTGTGGGTTCTTGCGTTGGCCAGCGCGGCACCCGTGTTATGGCAGTTACCAATGAGCTTGGCCAGGAAAAGATAGATATTGCCGAATGGTCTGACGAGTCGGATAAGTTCATTTCCAGCGCTTTGTCGCCGGCAAAGGTGAAGCATGTGGAAATACTGCCGCGTCGGGAAGCGCGCGTGTTGGTTGCCGAAGACCAGTTAAGTTTGGCTATCGGCAAAGGCGGACAAAATGTCCGGCTGGCGGCAAGACTTACCGGCTGGAAAATAGACGTCCGTTCGCAATCAAAGCCCGAAGAATTGCAGGAAGGGGGCGTGGCCGCGGCCGAATCCGCGCAATCACAGCTTGAAGCCGCGCCGGAAAATCAAACTGTTGATGAAAAATCCGCTGATGTTTCGGGTGAAAAAAACCAGAACAGCGGAAATCAAGATTCAGCGGAAAAAACAAAAAGAAAAATCAAAACAAAAAAACAATCAGAAGATAAAAAAGAATGAGCGGTATTTTAATAACAATCGGTTCGGCTTTGGCCGGCATAGTTTACAGTTTCTACCTTATTGCCTGGCTTAACAAACAGCCATTAGGCTCAAAAGAAATGGAAGAAATCGCTTCGGCGATTAAAATCGGTTCAGCGGCTTTTTTGAACCGCCAGTACCGAACAGTGGCTTTAGTGGGTTTAATTTTAGCCGTTGCTATTTATTTCGGATTGGGCGGGGTATCGGCTGTTGGCTTTATTTTAGGGGCTGTTGCTTCGGCGGTTGCCGGTTATATAGGAATGAACATCGCGGTTCGTTCAAATTCCAAAACAGCTAAAGCCGCTGGCAAAGGTTTGGCTGAAGCTCTTGGTCTTGCTTTTAAAGCCGGCTCGGTTACAGGGTTTTTGGTTGTAAGTCTGGCTCTTTTGACAGTCGCCGGTTTTTATTTTTTTACCAATGATACCGTCGGGCTTTTAAGTCTCGGTTTCGGCGCCAGCCTTATTTCTGTTTTCGCAAGACTTGGCGGCGGAATTTACACCAAAGCCGCCGATGTCGGCGCTGATTTAGTCGGCAAAGTCGAAGCCGGCATTCCCGAAGACGACCCGCGCAATCCGGCCGTGATTGCGGATAATGTCGGAGACAATGTCGGCGATTGCGCGGGAATGGCCGCCGACCTTTTTGAAACTTACGCGGTTACTTTAATTGCCGCTATTTTGCTGGCATCAACAAGTATTTTTCCGTTTGTTTTGGCCGGAGCCGCCATTTTGGCTTCGGTTGTCGGCTCATTTTTTGTCCGTCTTGGCAAAAATCATAACCCTGCCAACGGGTCGGACATCATGAACGCCCTTTATAAAGGTTTAATCGCCAGCCTTATTTTTGCCGGCGCGCTTTTTTATCCGATATCTTATTATTATGCCGGAGAAAATTATTGGAATTATTATTTGGCCAGCTTAATAGGTTTGGCAATTACGATTTTAATGGTTTTAATTACGGATTATTATACCGCTAAAAAATTTAGGCCGGTTAAATCAATTGCCGAAGCTTCAAAATCAGGGCATGGGACTAACATAATAATCGGGCTTTCTGTCGGCATGGAATCGGCTTTCCCGCCGGTTATTTTGATAACTGCCGGCATATTAGCCGCTTTTTCTTTAGCCGGTATTTACGGCATTGCTCTGGCGGCTTTGGGAATGCTTTCAGTTGCCGGAGTGATTGTTGCCATTGATTCTTTCGGCCCGATTACCGATAACGCGGGCGGCATAGCCGAAATGAGCAATCAGCCGGAAAATGTCCGGAAAATAACCGACGCTTTGGACGCGGTTGGCAACACAACTAAAGCGATTACTAAAGGTTATGCGATTGCGTCGGCCGGTTTAGCGGCTCTGGTGCTTTTTTCCGGTTATACGGAAGAATTGGTAAAATCCGCAAATCGGTTTAGTTTTGACCTTCAGAACCCTCTTATTATTGCCGGTTTGTTTCTTGGCGCGGCTGTCCCGTATCTTTTCGGTTCTTTGGCGATGAAGTCAGTTGGCAGGGCGGCTGGTTCAGTGGTGCTGGAAGTCAGGCGGCAATTTAAAGAGATGCCCGGCATTATGGAGAGAAAAATCAAACCTGATTACGGCAGCGCTGTTGATATCGTTACCAAAGCCGCGCTTAAAGAAATGGTTTTGCCGGCGATTATTCCTATTGTTTCGGTTTTGATTGTCGGGTTTATTCTTGGTCCGGAAGCTCTTGGCGGTTTTTTAATCGGTTCAATCATTTCTGGTTTTTTCCTGGCGATTTCAATGACTTCGGGCGGCGCCGCCTGGGATAACGCCAAAAAATACATTGAAGAAGGGAATTTCGGCGGCAAGGGCTCGGATGCTCACAAAGCCGCTGTTACCGGAGACACTGTCGGCGACCCGTACAAAGATACCGCTGGACCGGCTATCAATCCTTTAATAAAGGTTATTAATATAGTAGCTTTACTTATTGTGCCGTTTTTATAATAATTTTTTTGGCATTAATAAAATATTTATGATTTATTGTTATAATGAAAATAAGATATAGTAAACACGCAATTGAAAGGATGAAAGAAAGGGGTATTTCCAGAAACGGTATAAAAGAAATTTTATTAAAAGGACAAAAAAGAGGGTTTCAATCTGATGGTTCAATTAAATGCGTTTATAGCAAAAAAGCCGAAAAAATCACCGTTATTTATTATCAAGAAAAAGAAAATTTTAAAATTATTACCGCTTATAAAATATGATGATTAAATATGATAAAGAAATAGACGCGCTTTATATCGGGATTAATAAAGCGAAAGTTGCTAAAACTCTTGAACAAAGAGAGGGTTTTTTAATTGATGTTGATAAAAACGGCAAAATTATTGGGATAGAAATTTTGAATTTTTCTAAAGTCAGTTCAAAGAAAGAACGATTTAATATTTATTCCGGTCAACGAAAATTAGCTATTCCGGTTAAATAAAAAATATGAACCTTATTCCCACAGTTATTGAAAAATCTCAATACGGCGAACGGGCTTACGATATTTATTCGCGGCTTTTGAAGGAGCGGATAGTTTTTATCGGCGGCCCGATTAATGACGCGGTAGCCAACAGCATCATTGCCCAGCTTTTGTTTTTGGACCATGAAGACGGTAAAAAAGATATCAGCATTTATATTAATACTCCGGGCGGGTCCGTGACTGCCGGCATGGCGATTTATGATACTATGCAGTATGTTAAGGCCGATGTCAGGACAATCTGCGTCGGTATGGCGGCTTCAATGGGCGCCGTTCTTCTGTCGGCCGGAAAAAAAGGCAAACGTATTGCTTTACCTAACTCGGAAATTCTTCTGCACCAGGTTATGGGTGGAGTTGAGGGTCAGGCAATTGAAGTTGAAATAACCGCTCGCCATATAGTCAAAATAAAAGATAAACTTAATCAAATTCTGGCTAAACACACGGGCCAGTCTCTCGGCAAAATAGAAAAAGACACGGACAGAGATTTTTATTTGTCAGCCGCCGAGGCCAGGGAGTACGGTTTGATTGACGAGATAATTAAAACAAAGCGTTAAATCACAAAAAAACAACCCCGTTTTAACGGGGTTGTTTTTTTAGTGAGAGCGGGTGAGCGGAATCGAACCGCCGGCTCGTGCTTGGCAAGCACGTGTATTGCCACTATACTACACCCGCCAATAATCTTTATTTTATTAATTTTTGACTTAATAAGTCAATCCAAATATTTATTTTTTCTTTTAATTGTCTGCTATTACATACCACCATGCAAATTCCATTTATAAGTCTTTTAGTTGGATGGCGCCCTTTTATAACTTGAGGTTTATAAAATTGATGATTTGATATGCCAGTAATTTTTGCCCAAAAACTAATGCATTTTTTGATAGATAAATCAGGATATAGAATTAAGGCAATTCGTAATTTTTCAAGAGGGACATTTAAAGTTTTAGTTAAAAATTTTGTATATAATGCTATCATTTGAGAATTTGTATTATTAAATCTACACGGATTGTTTATTTTACTATCTCCTTCTGCCCAATAAAGCATTATTCCTGATATAAATAAAGGATTTTTTGATAAAAAATGGAATTGCTTTCTTGCTTCTGTCCTAGCTTCTTCTCTCCATTTTTCCCATTTAGCTTTATTTAAAATAGCAAGTTTTCTTATTTGATTGGTAGCTTCTTCGGCAGCCTTTTTTGTTAGCATCTTTTTAGTTTGTTGAGAAAATTTATCAAATTTAAACCAGCCTGATAAAGTGCTTTTTGGGATGCCCAAGGTTTTAGATATTTCATTATAGCTTTTATTTTTTCTGCGGAGTTTAAAAGCTAAATTTTTGTCGAGTCTCATAAATAAAAATTGAACCCTTGTTATTATTATATATTTATAATAATAGAGGGTTCAATTTTTACAAGTGAGCAATTTTATTACTTATTTTTATTGTCCCGGGGGCTGTTCTGTCGGGCCGTTTATAAAAGGCATTCCCGCGGGTCCTCTGAAGCCGGTAGTTGGTTTAATAATATCGGTTTGCAAAATGGTTTGCGGAATCACGGGCTGGTTTACTGGAATTTTCGCTTTAATTATCGGAGCTTCAACCGGTTTGGCAAACCGGTATTCATAAATAAAATACACAGCCAGCAATATTAAAATTATTATTATTAATGCCGCGATTTTTCTGAACATCCTATCTCGCAATTTTATAGTTTTTAACTTGGAGTTGCAAGTATTTTATAAAAGTTTTATCTTAACAAGCAGTATATTATTAAAAACATCATATATTGAGGAGGGTTTATAATGCAGATTAAGGAGATTAGAAAAGAAATGGATTTGCTGTTGGCGCCTTGCCCGACTAATCAGTTCAGGACAATACTGGACCAAATGGTTCAAAAAGACGGCGGCTATGTTAATTACCACAGCCATCTGGACAGAGCAGGGACTTTTGATAAAAAGTATTTTTCTCATTGCGGAGTTGATCCGGCGAACGCGGCAACTTTTTCTTTAAGACAAAAACAGGTTTTAATGGGCGATTTGCATACGGGGCTGGCATATAATAATTTGGAAGATTTGCGGGAAAGAATGAAAATTTATCTTGATTTGATGGTTAAAACCGGCGTTCGCCAAATAGTTTCTTTTATAGACACTTCGCCGGATATCGGATTAAGCGCTTTAACAATAGCCCTTGAATTAAAAGAAAAATATCGCGAAAAAATTGATTTTAAAATTGCGGCTTACCCGATATTTGGTTTTAAAAACGACTCTAACCATCAGAAAGCCCGCTGGGAAATTTTCCAAGAAGCCTGCGAGCTGGCCGACATAATCGGCACTTTGCCGGAAAAAGACGATCGCCCTGACAGTATCGGAGAGGACGCGCATTTTAGGAGAGTAATTAACTTAGGATTAAAGCTTGGCAAGGAAGTTCATATTCATGTTGACCAGTATAATAACCCGTATCAGATACAGGCTCTTGATTTTATTCAATTTGTTCGTTGTATTGTCGGCGAGTCCGCATCAAGCGACGAGGAGCCAAAATTTTGGGCTATTCATGCTATTTCGCCTTCAGCTTATTCGGAGGATAAATTCAAAGAAGTTCTTGATGGTTTTCAAAAATTTAATATCGGGGTGATTTGCTGTCCCAAGGCCGCAATCACTATGAACCAATTGCGTTCTTTAAACGGCCCGATTCATAACAGTATTACCAGGGTTTTTGAGATGCTTTTGCATGGAATACGGGTGAAAATAGGAACGGATAATATCTCGGATATTTTTATTCCCACATCTACCGGTTCTATGCTGGAAGAGCTTGTTGAGCTTGCCGAAGACCTTCGTTTCAGCCATCTTCCAGTTCTTGCCAAACTTGGAGCTGGCGTTGCCATTAACCGCAGTGATGAAGAAGTTATAAGAAGGTATCTTGAGGCTTACCGTGAATCTTTAGTTGCTGTTAATCCAGAATTCCAGTTTTGTTTGGATTTAAAATAATTATTTAAAACAGTCCCATTCTCGGGACTGTTTGTTTTTGATGGTGCTCGGGGAGAGATTCGAACTCTCATGCCTTTCGGCGCATCATCTTAAGTGATGTGCGTATACCGTTTCGCCACCCGAGCAAAAATATTTCCAAGTAAACAACTGAGGCCACGGCGGGAATTGCACCCGCGAATAGCAGTTTTGTGTTTTTTCGGGGCATCTCTCGCGGGGAGACAGACCTTTCCTTGAGGCCTCGGGGAGAATTGAACTCCCGTACGCGGTTTTGCAGACCGCTGCGTAACCACTCCGCCACGAGGCCTTATTAATCATCATATTTCCTTTTTAAAATTTCTTTCTGTTGTCCTGTTTTCAAAAACTTTTCTCTTTTAACCGCCTCACTTCTTGAATTACATGTTTCATAACCAAGAAGCTTCCATGGTTTGTAAAACTGCGTTGATTTCACTTTTCCATTATTGTGCTGATTAATTCTTTTTTTCAAATCATTCGTTGAACCAATATACAAATCATTATTCTTAAAGCTTTTTAAAAAGTAAACATAATACATAATTGTGTTTCTTTTGTGTCCCTTCGGGGCATCTACCGAAGGTACGAGCTACCCGGCCGACATTTATTTATTTTTACTTTTTAGAAATGCCTTGTCAAAGTCGGCGGCGGCTTCCGCGCCCTTGTCTATTTCAAAAAAAAGCGCGGGCATCGGCTTGATATTTATTTTTTTTAAGAGCATATTTCGGAGCGCGCCGGCTCGCGCTTGGATTACTGTTAAAATCGTGGCGGCTTTTTCAGCCGGTATGACCCCGATTTTTATCGCGGCGCCGGTCAAATCTTTATGAGCTTCAACGTTATTTATTGTTACCAGCGCGCCTTCAAATTCAAATTCTTTCATTAAAAGAATACTTAATTCTTCTTTAATTAGTTTTGCCACCCTAAGATTGCGGTAGTTCATTTATAGAAATTTAAGCCTGTCTCCTTCTTTTATTACAGCGTCGCTTTCAACCATCATCCCGACTTCTTGTCCGGCTTCGGCTTCGGCAATGTCAGCTTTATTTTGCTGAAGATTTTTTAGCCGGCCGCCGCCCAAAGATTCTTTGCCGCGCAAAACTTCAAAATCGCTTTTGTTTTTAATAATGCCGTTGATAATTTTGCCGCCGATAACCTGTTTTTTCATGTTGCCGGCCTGTTTTGGTTTTCCGAATATAGCCAATACTTCAAGCTCGCTACCAATCATCTGCTCTATGGTTTTCAGATGCCGTTCCAAGGTTTTCAAAAGTTCGTAAATTATGTCCGATAAAGCGATTGTTACTCTGTGGTTTTTGGCCATATTTTCCGCGGCTCTGTCAATTTTAACCCTGAATCCGGCCACCATTGCTTTTGCCGCGTCCGCGAATTTCAAATCATTTTCTTTAATGTCGCCGATGCCGCTGTCTATTATTCCAAATTTTATTTCGCCCGGAATTTTCGCGACCAAATCTTTTAACGCTTCCAAAGAGCCGGCATTGTCGGCCTTTAAAATAATTTTGGGATTTTTGGCGCTATCGGATTTTTCGGCTATTGTTTTTTGCTCTTTTATTTTTTGCGGCGCCACTGTTTTTACGCCAGTAGCGGTTTGGGGTTTGGCGCAGCTTCCGTTTTCCCATGCTGTAAATTCCTCGCCGGTTTGAGGAAGCGCTTCAAAACCGAATATTAAAGCCGGCGCGCTTGGTTCCAGCCTGTCAACGACTTTACCCTGGAAATCTTTCAAAGCTTTTATTTTGCCGACGGCGTTTGAGGTGGCGATGTTTTGGCCGGTTTTCAACACCCCGTTTTTTAAAATCGCTATAGCTATAATGCCTTTGCGGCTGTCAATTTTCGCTTCAAGAATTACGCCGTTGGGATTGGTGTTCGGGTCATATTTCAAATCTTCCAGTTCGGCTGACAGTAGAATTAAATCCAGCAGTTCGTTTACGCCTTGGCCGGTTTTTGCGGAAACCTCCTGATAAGAAATGTCGCCGCCGTATCCTTCCAGCTTTACGTCCGCATCGGACAGCGCCTGTTTAACCCGTTCCGGGTCAGCGTTATTTTTATCAATTTTATTTATGGCTACGATAAAAGACAAACCCGCGGTTTTAAGATGGCTGACAGCTTCTTTTGTCTGGGGTTTTATTCCTTCATCGGCCGCCACCACCAAAATTCCCAAATCGGCGATTGTCGCTCCTCTCGAACGCATTTTTGAAAAAGCTTCATGCCCGGGGGTGTCAATAAAGGTTATTTTTTTTCCGCTTGCCAACGGATGCTGAATTTCATAGGCGCCGACAGATTGCGTTATGCCGCCGGCTTCTTTGCCAGCGACATTGGTTTTTCTGATGTAATCAAGCAAAGTGGTTTTGCCATGGTCAACATGACCCATCACGACAACCACCGGCGGTCTTCCTAATAAATTTTGCTTTTTTTCTTTCTTCATTATCAATAGAACTTATCAAAAAAAATGATTAAATACAAGCTTGCTAATACTTGGCAAAACAAAAACTAAGCTATACAATGCAGCTAGTTTTATAACATAACAATATTGAAAATTATTTAAGGAGATAAAAATGATAAGGCCTTTGGAACTTTCCACGAATTTTGAACTCTACGCCTACGACCCTTTTAGAAGCTATGTTTGTTCACGAATGAATACGCCAAACGTTGAAGCGTTAGAAGAAAAGCTGGCGCGATTAGAAAACGCGCAATACTGCCTTGCTTTTAATTCCGGAATGGCGGCAATCACCGCCTTATTTCTTGGGGTTTTAAAACTCGGGGAACGTCTTATTGTCAGCGAAGACTGCTACTCCGCAACTTACCAATTCTGCGCAGGGTTTTTAAAAGATTGGGGAGTTACGACAAATTTTGTTGACCATCGCGATATGAAAAATATAAAAAACGCGATAAAGGATAATACTAAAATGATTTTTATTGAAACGCCGTCAAATCCCATGCTGCATATTTGCGACCTCACGGAAACAAAAAAAATAATTATAAAAGAAAACTTTCAGCGTCGATTATTACCCCCAATTCTTTTTGCTATTGATAACACTTTTGCCACTCCTCTTTTGCAAAAACCTTTAGAAATTGGCGCTGACTTCGTAATCCACAGCACCACTAAAGCTATAAACGGACACAGCACGGCTGTTGGCGGCGCTATCATAACTAAAAGCCAGCACTGGCATGAAAAACTTTTAAGAAACCGGACAATTATCGGGCCTATCCAACAACCAATGAATGCTTGGCTTACAACCATAGGATTAAAAACTATGGAAGTAAGAGTGACTAAACAATGCGAAACTGCCATGCGATTGGCCGAATGGCTGGAAAAACAACCGGAAATTCAATATGTTTTATACCCGGGCCTGAAAAGTTTCCCGCAGAAAGAACTCGCGACTCAACAAATGAAAGCCGGCGGAACAATGATCAGTTTCGCCGTAAAAGGCAATTTAGAAACCGCTAAAAAATTTTTGAAAGCGCTGGAAAAAATTAGTGTTGCCGTAAGCTTAGGCAGTGTTGATTCCTACATTGAAATTCCTTATACGATGAGCCATCACGATATATCATTTGGGCGGATTCCTGATAATCTGATTCGGTTCTCGGTAGGTTTGGAAAATTTTGAAAAACTGCAAGAAGATTTAAGCCGCGGCTTGCAGGCAATTAAATAACAAAAAGCCCCGCTCCTGTTTTTAATAACAGACGGGGCTTTTAAATTTTAGTAGACA
>JBBUEA010000076.1:0-12327 GCA_038057035.1 Patescibacteria group bacterium
AGCGGCGTTTTCAACAGATTTTTTAGCGTTGAAAATGTTAATCGTTCAGGCGATGACATCGTAACTAGCGGTGGCACAGACGACCCGTCAACCCAAAAAATCACCAGTCGGGTTCAGTGGGTTGCCGGCGATAAAACTCCGGAAGTGAAAATCGCGACTTATTTGACTCGCTGGCGGAATTTTGTTTTTCATCAGCTTGATTGGGTTGGCGGTTCTGGTCAGGACGGTCCGTTTACAGAGCCCGGTAATGTTTTCAGCACTTCAACAAATACTGATTATAGCGGTACGCCAGGTTCGCTAAAAGTGCAGGGATTTTAAGGGCTTAACTGAATAGGATTTAGAATATAGAATATAGGATTTAGGAAATGAATAATAAAACATTAAAATCATTCAAAGATTTAACTGTTTGGCAGAAATCCGTTGATTTAGCGGTATTAGTTTATAAAACAACTGAAATTTTTCCCCGTTCCGAACTTTACGGAATAGTTAACCAAATGAGAAGAGCAAGTATTTCTGCAAGTTCTAATATCGCCGAAGGTTTTAAAAGAATTCATCAAAAAGAAAAATTACAATTTTATAATGTGGCTTATAGCTCTATTGCTGAATTAGAAAGTCAAATTGAGGTTGCTAATAAACTTGGTTTTTTATCAAAAGAAGATTATCAAAATCTATTGCCTTTAGTTATAGAAGTTTCTAAAATGATTGAAGGCTTGATTAAATCCCTAAATTCTAAATTCTATATTCTAAATTCTCGCAATCGCGGCCAAGCCGCTTTGCCGACAGTGCTTATAATAGGCGGGGTTTTATTTGAAATCGCGATTGGCTTAACTTTTATATTTTTTCTGCTTTTAAATTCGGGTTTGGGCGAGCGTCTGGCGGCAGAGGCTTTAGGTGTGGCGCGGGCGGGCGTTGCGGACGCTTTTATAAGGATTGCCAGAGATAAAAATTTCAGCTCCGCGAGTTTTAATGTTCCGATTGACAGCAGAACAGCGACGGTTACGGTTACAAGAGACGTCAGCAATCCGGCTTTTGAAAGGAAAACCATAACTTCAATCGGAGCCGCCGGCGCCAGGCAGAGAAAACTTCAAGCGGTTTTAGTGGTTGTTTCCAATACCGGCAAAATTGATTTAGAATCAATTAATGAAGTTCAGTTTTAACTAATATTATATGGCGGAAAAACTATTAAAACTTTTTAGTCTATTTTTGGATAAATTAAGTTCAAGGGTCGGCGTTGGCGGCCTTGAAATCAGCGATTCGCATTTGCGTTTTTTGCGAATCATCGGAGGAAAATTTTTTCACGCTTCGCTTCGCCTGCCACCCGGCATAATAAGCGAAGGCAAGCTTTTAAACCGCAATTTTCTTTTGGAAGCGTTGAAAAGTTTAAGGCGTCAGCTGGGAGCTAAGCCGAACGAAGTTTTGCCGGTTATTGTTTCTTTGCCGCCAGCCAGCGTTTTTACCCAGACTTTCAACGTGCCGGACCTCGGAGATGAAGAATTAAAAGAGGCGGCCAGTCTTAATCTTCAAATGGTTTCGCCGATTGAACATTTGGAAACCGCTTATTACCATTGGCAGAAAATCGGTTTGCGCGACCATCAGCAGAATCAGGTTGATATCCTCGGGGCTTTTGTCTCCCGTGTTTTAATTGACGACCTTTACGGCGTTTTGCGGGAAACCGGCTTTTATCCGTCGGCTTTTGAATTTCCGGCGCTTGCCATAGCGAGGGTATTTAAAAGTATTGTTAATGCCAAGGGTTTTTACATTCTTATTCATGTTTCTCCCGACGGCCTTGATTTTTTGATTGTTCAGGACGGCAATCTTTATTTTGATTATTTTCATTCATGGAAAACGATTCAAGGCGAGGAGCGTCAGATAAAAGCCGAAGATTTTCAGAATATTTTAATCCAGGAAGTTCAGAAAGTTATTAATTTCGCTTCTACTCATTTTTCCCAAAAAATAGACGGAGTTTTTATCGCCGCTTCGGCGATGGAAAAAGAAATAAGCGCGGTTATTGAGAGCCGTTTCGGTTTCAAAGCCGTTGCGTTGCGGCTGCCGCGTTTTCCTTCTTTAGGGCCTGACTGGTTTGGCGTTTTAGGTTCGGCTTTAAGAGGTTTAATACCAAGGGCCAATGACGATTTAATCAGTTTGGCGAAAACCAACGCGGAGCAGGAATACTATCACTACCAAACAATTGCTTTTATGGGGTTATGGCGTTCAATTTTTGCGGTTTTTTTGGGGTTTTTGGTTATAGCTTTTGCCGGCGCCAATCTTTTATTCAGGAATATAAACGGTAATCTGGATAAACAGTTGGTTTCGATTTTATCGCAGTCGGACGCCGAGACAATAAGCAAATTGCGCGGTGAAGCGGAGCAGTTTAACCACTCGGTTAAACTTATTAAGCAGATAAAAGCCGAAAGTCTGCATTGGTCTCCTTTATTCGCCAAACTTTTAGAGCTTGCTGAAAACAAGATTTTTTTTGACCGTATTTTAATTCAGTCTTTAAGCGTTCCGGCCAGTATTCAGGCAAGAGCGGCCAGCGAACGAACGGCTATTGAATTTAAAAATAGAATTGCCGGCCAGCCGCAATTTTCCGAAGCTAACTTACCGTTGTCAGCCATTGTTCAGGTTGGCGGGGAAATGGTTTCTTTTAATATGACTTTTAAAATTAACAACCTGAATTTTTGAAAATCAACTAACTACGAACTTATTTACGAATATACGAATTCGTAAATTCGCAACTGATTCATTGTTTGTTTATGAGCAACGCTTCCTGTATTTGCGCCAACAAGGCGTTTAATATAACTTTATCGGTTATGTTTATTTTTTTTAAAACGAAGTCGCCGGCTTTGGTTCGTTTATGGCGGTTAATTTGATTTATCGGTCTTATTCCTATTCTTAATCTCCAAAAGTTTTTAGAGCCGAGCGTTTTTATGATTGATTCAATGCCTTTATGTCCGGCTGAGCCTCGGCCGAACGACAATTTGTATTTCCCGATTTCAATGTCGCTGTCATCGTGGATAATCAAGAGTTCTTCGGGTTTTGCCGTAAATTTTTTCAGCGATTTAACAATAAATGAACCGGAATTGTTCATATAAACGTTAGAATTTAGAATATAGAATATAGAATTTAGGGTTTTTGAGAAATAATCAACGGCTAAATGGCCTATATTATGATAAGAATTGGCGTATTCTTTGCCGGGGTTGCCAAGGCCAATTATAAGCTTGAAGTTCATAGATAAAGAATATAGAATTTAGGATATAGAATTTAGGAGTTTTAATCCTATATCCTAAATCCTATATTTTAAATCTTAAATTTTCAATGAAGCAATTTTTTTTGTCTCTTTGGGAGATTTTAGAGGTGATTTTGATAGCCGTAGCAACGGTTTTTTTAATCCGCAGTTTTTTAGTTCAACCGTTTCTTGTAAGCGGAGCCAGCATGGAGCCTAGTTTTTACGACAACGACTATCTTTTGATTGATGAAATAACTTACCGTTTCAGGGGGCCGGAAAGGGGAGAGGTGGTGGTTTTTAAGTCGCCTACCTCAAACACTTATTTTATTAAAAGGCTGGTTGGTTTGCCCGGAGAGCGTATAACCGTTAGAAACGGCGAAGTTTTGATTTATCAGAATGCCGCCAGCCAATCTTTTGTTTTAAATGAAGATTATCTTGAGCCGGATATAAAGACTTTCGGCGATTTTGACATCAAGCTTAAAGAGGGCCAGTATTTTGTTTTGGGAGATAACCGTAATTTCAGTTTTGATTCCAGGAGTTGGGGGTCTTTAGAGGGAAATAAGATAGTTGGTTTGGTAAGACTGCGGCTGTGGCCGTTGAATAAGGTTATGGCGTTTGAAACGCCGGTTTATTAAAATCAATGCTTAAAATTAAAAAAACCGAAAAAAAAGAAAAATCAGCTAAAAAAATAAAAAAAGAGTTTTTTCAGTCCCCGCGCGGAATGCCCGATATTTTGCCGGTTGAACAGCCATGGTGGGACAAAATTCTTACCGTTGGCCAGGATTTGGTTGGGCTTTACGATTTTGCCAGGATAGAAACTCCGATTCTTGAACCAGTCGGCATTTTTGAGAAGTCTCTTGGCGAAGCTACCGATGTTTTGGAAAAACAGATGTTTATCGTAAAAACTAAAAGCGGAGACCGTTTGGCGATGCGGCCTGAAGCAACCGCCTCTATTATCAGGGCTTACTTGCAGCATCATTTAAGTTACGGCCAGCAGCCTTTAAAGCTTTATTATTACGGCCCGATGTTTCGTTATGAACATCCTCAAGCCGGCCGTTTTCGGCAGTTCCATCAGTTTGGTTTTGAAATAATCGGCGACGCCGACCCTTTATATGACGCTCAGATAATTTTGCTTTTTTGCCGTTTTCTTCAATTGCTTAAAATTCCTAATTTAACGCCTCAAATAAACACTATCGGCTGCCGCGTTTGTCGCCAGCATTATTTGCGCCGGCTTAAAGATTATTATTCTCGTTTAAAATCCAAAATATGCAAAAATTGCCAGCGCCGTTTGGAAATCAATCCTTTGCGCCTGCTTGATTGCAAGGAAGCCGAATGTTCGCAGTTAAAACTTGGCGCGCCTAATATTCTTGATAATCTTTGTCAGGCTTGCAATAACCATTTTAGGGCGGTTTTGGAGCATCTTGAAGAAAATAAGCTTGTTTACGAACCAAATCCTTTTCTGGTGCGCGGCCTTGATTATTACAGTCGGACGGTTTTTGAGATTCTTGGCGGTCCGGAAAAGCTCGCTGTCGCAAGCGGCGGCCGTTATGATTACCTTTCGGAGATGATTGGGCCCAGAATTGTTCCGGCCGTAGGCGGAGCTTTGGGGATGGAAAGAGTTGTTGAAATTATGAAAACTGAAAATACTTTAACCGTTAAAACGCCGGCTAAGGTTTATTTTATAGCAATCGGCGAACAGGCAAAAAAAGCCGGGTTGAGAATTATGGAAGAATTAAGGTGTTCAGGCATTAAGATAGCGGAATCTCTTGGTAAAGATTCTCTTACAGCCCAGCTTGGCGCCGCTGACAAAGCAAAAGCGAGACTCGCTTTAATTTTTGGGCAAAAGGAAGTTTTTGAAGAAAGTATAATTATTCGCGATATGACCAGCGGAGCCCAGGAAAATGTGGTGTTAAGCAAGGTGGTTGAAGATGTAAAGAAAAGATTAAAATAAGATTTTAGGTTTATAATTTTGTTAGTAAAAAAGTAAATGGGCTGTCTTTTTTGTAAAATAATAAAAAAAGAAATAAAAGCGGAAATTATTTACGAAGACAATGAGGCGATAGCTTTTTTGGATAACAGCCCGAGAGCTCCGGGTCATACAATGGTTTTGCCTAAACAGCATGCGGAAACCATTCTTGAGCTTGATGATAATTTAATTAGGCCGGTTTTTCACGCGGTTAAAATAACCGCTTCTTTTATTAAAAAAACTTTAAAACCGGATGGTTTTACCATCGGCATTAATCATGGAAAAGCCAGCGGCCAGGTCATTGACCATCTTCACATTCATATTATTCCAAGGTGGCAAAACGATGGCGGCAGTTCTATCCATAATGTTGTTGATAATCAGCCGCGGGAATCTATTGAAGAAATAGGCAGAAAAATACGGGCAATCGAAGAAAAAATTGACAATAAATAGTAGGGCATTATAAACTAACTAATGACTTATAACTTATAACCAATGACGAATTTAAACGTAATTAAAGTCATAATCATAAGTTATTAGTCGTAAGTCATAAGTTGCAAGTCATTTATGGAAATTCGCAAAAAAGAAGGAGAAAATTTAAATTCGCTGTTGTATCGTTTTAATAAGAAAATGCAGCACAGCGGCATTTTAAAAGAAGCAAAAAAAAGACGTTTTTATAAACGAGTCATAAATCGCCGTAAGATTAAAATGTCGGCTCTTTATCGCTTGGCAAGAATGAAGGAAATTCAAAAAGCCAAGAAAACAGGCTTTACAATTTAAAGAATTTAGGATTTAGAATATAGAATTTAGGGCCGCTCTACTATAAAAATTTCCTAAATTCTAAATCCTATATTCTAAATTCTAGTTAAAATGGATTTAAAAACAAAGCTTGCCGATGATTTAAAATCCGGACTTAAAAGCCGACAGTCTTTTAATGTCGGCGTTATTCGTTTGCTGTTGGCGGCTTTGCATAATCGCAGTATTGAAAAACGTGGCAAAGGACAGGCGGTGGAACTTTCGCCGGAAGAAATCTTGGAAGTATTAAGCAGGGAAGCTAAGAAGAGAAAGGAGGCGGCTGATATTTTTTCAAAAGCCGGACGTCGGGATTTGGCTGAAAAAGAGTCTAAGGAATTGGAAATCATCAAATTTTATCTGCCTGAACAGGCAAGTCCCGAGTTAATTGAAAAAATAGCGCGGGAAGCGATTCAAAAAACCGGCGCCAAAGAAGCTAAAGATTTCGGCAGGGTAATGGGAGAAGCGCTTAAGTCGCTTAAGGGCAAAGCTGACGCCGGCGTAGTCAGCGCAACTGTTAAAAAGATTCTTGGGCTCTAAAATTAAGCGCAATCAAATAACGGTTATAAGCTTAGGGCGGGGCAAGCGGGGTTTAAAATTGGAAAAAAATTTAAAAACGGCGGCTTCCGCCGTTTTAACGGTTTTAAAACAATCCGGTGTTTGTCTGGAAATCTATTTGGCCGGCGGCCAAAGGATGCTGTCGCTTAATAAAAAATTTCGCGGCAAAAATAAAGCCGCGGATGTTTTAAGCTTTAACGAACCAAAAAGTTTTATTTCCGGCCAGAGCCATAAGCCTTTAGGCGAGATTTTCCTTAATGTTGCCAAAACTTGCAAGTCCGATAAGTCTTATGGCGATTATATGGCGTATCTTTTAATCCATGGAATTTTGCATTTACTGGGCTATAACCATATTAAAAAAAATGATATTATAAAAATGGAGAGAAAAGAGCGACAACTCCTTAATAAAATTTGAGTTTTTAATTTTGAGTTTGTTTTATGTACACCGCCTTAGACCTTGGTTCATCAAGCATTAAAGCCGTTGTCGCCGATGAAAAAAACGGCAAACTTTCAATTTTAGGGATTATTAAACAGCCTTCGGCCGGATTCAGAAAAGGCGTTTTAGTTGAACCGGAAGAAGCAGTGAACGTTTTAAGGAAAGTTTTCGCCGACCTCCGTTTAATTTCAAAAAAAGCCGTTCAGAATATTTTTGTTAACGTTAACGGCGCCAACGTTAAAATTCAGCCTTCGCGCGGAGTGGCCGCGGTTTCCAAAGCGGACAGCGAAATCAGGCAAGACGATGTTGATAGGGCGCTTCAAGCTTCGCAAGCGGTAAAGCTTGCCGTTAATTACGTAGTTTTGCACAACATTACGCGCGAGTTTTTTGTTGATGAGATCGGCGATATTGCCGACCCCCTAGGCATGAACGGTAGCCGTTTGGAGGTAAGCAGTTTAATAGTCGGCGCTTTCGCGCCTTTTGTTAATAATATTGTAAGGTATGTTGAAAAAGCCGGAGGTTCGGTTGGTGGGTTGATTTTTAATCCTATTGCCGCAAGCCGTTCTGCCCTTTCAAAAAATCAAAAAGAACTCGGTTCTCTTTTAATTGATATCGGTTTCAGCACAACTAGTTTTGCCGTTTATGACGAAAATAAAATTCTTTATGCCGCCAGTTTGCCGATCGGTTCTTCGCATATTACAAATGATATTGCTATAGGACTTAAAATATCCGTAGAGGCCGCTGAAAAGATAAAGTTGAATTACGGTTTTGCCTTATCAAAAGAGATTCCCCGCCGCGACGCGCTGAATTTGCGGGACATAGACAGTTCATTGGAAGCTGATATTTCCCGCCGTTTTCTTGCCGAAATTGTTGAGGTCAGGCTTGCGGAGATTTTGGAATTAATTAATAATGAACTTAAATCTTTAAATAGGCACGGTAGGTTGCCGGCAGGAACGGTTTTAACCGGCGGAGGGGCGCGTTTGCCGGGAACGGCTGATTTGGTAAAGCAGTATCTTCGTTTGCCGTGCCAGATAGGCATTCCCGATATAAGTTTGTTTGAAATAAAAAACGCGGGATATGAAGAGCTTTTAACCGAGCCGGAATTTGCGGCTGCTGTCGGGCTTTTGCTTTCGGCGGTCGAGAAAAAAACTAAGAATTTTGAAACAGATTCGCCATTTAAGAAATTTTTTAAAAATTTTATTCCTTAATTTTAAATTGGCATGGCTAAAAAATTAAAAAAAAATCGTATCGTTAATATTAAGGTTATTGGCGTTGGCGGAGGAGGTGGTAATGCCGTTTCGCGCATGACAAAATCCGATTTAGCCAGGCATTTGGAGTTGATTGCGATTAATACCGATATGCAGGACCTTGACCATTGCCTTGTTAAAAAAAGAATTTACATCGGCGAAAGTCTTACCAAGGGGCTGGGTACCGGAATGAATCCGGAGCTTGGCCGTCAGGCCGCGGAAGAAAATCGTTCCGAAATAGTTGAGGCTTTGCGGGACGCGGATTTGGTTTTTATTACCGCCGGACTTGGCGGCGGAACTGGCACCGGCGCCGCGCCGATTGTCGCTGAAGCGGCGCGCGAAGCTGGAGCTCTTACCGTTGCCGTGGTAACGAAACCGTTTACTTTTGAAGGTTCCCAGCGCATTAAGATAGCCCAGGATGGTTTGGCCAGATTAAAAGATAAGGTTGACACTTTAGTGGTTGTGCCGAATGACCGCATCTTCGGGATTATTGATAAAAACACTTCTTTAATTAAAGCGTTTCAGGCGATTGATGATGTTTTGGGAAACGCAGTTAAAGCCGTGACCGAGCTTTTAATGATTCCCGGTTTGGTAAATGTTGATTTTGCTGATATCAAGACGGTTATGAAAGACGCCGGTTCGGCGATTATTGGCGTTGGCGTGGCTACCGGCGCCGACCGTTCGCTTAAGGCCGTTACCGCGGCTGTTAATTCTTCCTTGCTTGAGCTTTCAATAGAGGGTGCCAAGGGGGTTTTATTCTGTGTTTCCGGTCGCGACCTTAAAATGGCGGAAATTAATGAAATTGCCAAAACGATTTCAGAAACAATAGACCAGGGGGCTAAAATAATTTTCGGGGCTTATCACGACCGCAGGTTAAAACCCGGCCAATTAAAGGTTACTTTAATAGCTACCGGCTTTAACGGTATTATGACTAGGCCGATGACTTCCTTATTTGCCACGGCAAGTGACGAAAAGTCAAAAATTGAGCCTGTTCTTATTTCTGCTGATAAAAATTCGCATTCAAAAACAGCTAAAAACCAGAAACAAGGCTCTGATTTGTGGGATATTCCCGCTTTTATGCGCCGCAGGAAGCGATAATTATCCGGAGATTTGAGAGTTTCTTTGTTTTTCCGCCGCCGGCTTGCCTGCCGGCAGGTTTTTTGTACAACCTCAATCACTATTACCTTTGTCAATGGTTTTATTAACATTTTCAGTGGCTGTAAGCTTGCTTTCCTGGTGGTAAAATATAGTTAATGAGTATTAGAAAATCAATTTTCGTGAAAGTAAGGAAACGGGACGGCCGGATAGTTGATGGGGACCAATCAAGAATAATAAGCGCCATTCACAGGGCGCTTGAAGTGACTAAAGAAGGCGATTTAACCAGGGACCCGATTAAAGTTTCTGACAGAGCTTTAAAATCTTTGGAAAAAAAATATCCCGCAACCTACGTTCCTCATATTGAAGAAATTCAGGACGCGGTTGAGGAAGCTTTGATTCTTTCTGATTTTCCGAAAACCGCCAAAGCTTATATTCTTTACAGAAATGAGCGGGCGCAAATAAGGGAAAATCGCAAAATCGTTCCGGAATCGGTAAAGCGTCTGGCCGGCGACAGTAAAAAATATTTTAGAAATAGTTTAGCAGAGTTTGTTTATTACCGGACTTATTCAAGATGGATAGATTCTGAAAACCGACGGGAAACTTGGATTGAAACAGTAGACCGTTATATTAATTTTATGCGCGAGAATATCGGAAACCGGCTGGATGAGAAAGAATATGACGAACTTCGCCAGGCGATTTTAAATCAAGAGGTAATGCCGTCAATGCGTTTGATGTGGAGCGCCGGCGACGCGGCCCGCAAGACGAACGTTTGCGCCTATAATTGTTCTTTTATTGCCCCTTCAAAATTGGAGGATTTCGCCGAAATTATGTATCTTTTGATGTGTGGCACCGGCGTAGGTTTCTCGGTTGAATCGCAGACTGTCCAGCAATTGCCTTTGATTAAAAAACAAACCGGAGAAATTGTGCCGGTTTATGAAATAGGAGATAGTAAAGAAAGCTGGGGCGATTCTTTAACAACTGGAATGAAAGCTTGGTATGAAGGCAAGGATATTAAATTTGATTATTCAAAGTTGCGGCTTGCCGGCGAACGTTTAAAAACAATGGGCGGCCGGAGTTCCGGACCGGAGCCGCTGCGCGCTTTGCTGGATTTCACTCGTTTTAAAATTTTAAGCCGGCAGGGCAAACGTCTTCGGAATATTGACGTTCACGATATTATTTGCAAAATCGGCGAAGTAGTGGTGATGGGCGGAGTTAGACGTTCGGCTTTAATATCTCTTTCCGACCTTGATGATGAAGAAATGCGTCATTCAAAGGAAGGCCAGTTTTATTTAAATGAACCCCAGCGGCAAATGGCCAATAATTCCGCGGTTTATAACCAAAAGCCGAGCGCGGCCGAATTTATGGAAGAATGGCTAGCTCTTGCCAAAAGCGGCACCGGCGAAAGGGGAATTTTTAACCGCGGCGGGCTTGAAAGCCAGTTGCCGGAGCGAAGATGGAAAGTTTTTGCAAAAGACGCGGCAACTGCCGGCACAAATCCTTGCGGAGAAATAATTTTGAAATCAAAGCAATTCTGCAATTTGACGGAAGTAATCGCGCGAGCGGAAGACACCGAGGAAACGCTTCTTAGAAAAACAAGATTGGCGGCGATTTTGGGAACTTACCAGTCTACTCTTACAAATTTCCCTTATATTTCCAAAGAATGGAAGAAAAACTGCGAAGAAGAAAGATTGCTTGGGGTTTCCTTGACCGGTCAGTGGGATTCTCCGGCGGCTCGTTCTCCGGAAATAGCCAAAAAATTGAAAGCTTTGGCTCTTACAACAAATATAGAATACGCTAAAAGATTCGGCATTAATTCGTCAACCTGTATAACCTGCGTCAAGCCTTCGGGTACGGTTTCCCAGCTTGTTGATTCGGCTTCCGGAATGCACGCCCGTTACGCCAAATATTACATTCGCCGCATCAGAATTTCAGCCACCGACCCTTTATTTCAAATGCTTAAAGACCAAAAGTTTCCTTACCATCCGGAAGTTGGACAGGCTGAAGGCTCGGCTTCAACTTATGTTTTGGAGTTTCCGGTAAAAGCTCCAGAAGGCGCGGTTACCAATAATAATTTGACTGCTTTGGACCAGCTTGAATATTGGAAACTTATTAAAGAAAATTTTACGGAGCATAATCCTTCAGTGACTGTTTCCGTAGGCGACGATGAATGGATATCAACCGCCAACTGGCTTTATCAAAACTGGAATATTCTCGGCGGCCTTTCTTTTTTGCCGCGTTCCGACCACTCTTATGTTTTAGCGCCTTATGACGAGATAAGTGAAGAAAAATATTACGAGCTTTTGGCAAAAATGCCGGAAATTGATTTTTCGGAAATTGTTGTTTATGAAAAAGAAGACATGACTCAAGGAGCCAAGGAATTGGCTTGCGTCAGCGGAGTATGCGAAGTTGACTTTACAAATCAGCAGGCCGCGCCTGATGTTGCTGTTATAGCGCCGGCAATATAAGTTGATAAGACGTTCAAGTTTAATACAAAGATAATCAATATAGATTGTCTTTGTTAGTTTTATTTTTCGTTCAGAATACCCCGCAGCTCGCTACGGGGTATAATGACTCAAAAAGTTTTGAAAGTCGGCGATTCGGCCGCGGTAATAATTCCTAAAAAATCTCTTGAAGAGCTTGGTCTTAAAATCGGCGATAAAGTTATTGTTGAAATTAACAGAAGACAGCACACCGTTTTAATTGAACCGTTTAAGAACCAGCCGGATAAGGAATTATTGGAATGGACTAGAAAATTTATCGCGAAATACCGGACGGCTCTGAAAGCATTGGCGGGAAAATAGCCGAATGCTATGAAATATCTGAAGGAAGAAGAAATTTTAGTTATTCATTCGGAAATTATTGATGAAGTTGGCGGTTTGCACGGCGTAAGGGACGTTGGTCTTTTAATATCTATAGTCAATAAACCTAAAGCTGAATTTGGAGGTAAGAATTAGGGTCTTGTCTAGAAGATTTTGTTAAAATCTCTAGAAAGCGCATGAAATATAGT
>JBBUEA010000077.1:0-7214 GCA_038057035.1 Patescibacteria group bacterium
TTGACTTGCTTGCTTCATTAAAAAAAGCTGTTTTGGCTTTAAGGTAATTGTCAAAAGAGCCGTGAGCTTCTATATGTTCAGCCGTTAAATTTGTTATTAAAGCCGCGTCCCATTCTATAAAACGATGCCTATACTGCAAAACGCCCTGGGAAGTAACTTCAATTAAAGCGAATTCACATCCGACGTCAGCGGCTTGGCGCAAAAACCTCTGCAAAAAAAACCTGCCGGGCATTGTATTGCCGGTAATATTTTTACGCGAATCAAGGCCTATTTTTACCCTGATAGAGGAAGAAAGCGCGGTTTTTTTTCCGGCCGCTTCAAGCATCGCGTTTATCAGCTCTAAAACCGTTGATTTGCCTTTGGTGCCGGTAACGCCCAAAACAAAAAGTTTACGGCTGGGATTACGGTAAATCAAATTTCCCAGCCATGCCAAAATTAAATGATAAAAAGATTTTAAATAAAAAATCATTTCCTGCCGCCTAGAATTTTAAGAGCTTCTTTTACCCGTTCTTCAAGTTTTTGTTTTTCGGGCGGAATTTTTGATAAAACATCCCTCGCGGATTTTCTTTGATATCCTAAATTAACTAACGTTTCTTCAACATCGGCGTCGGTTTCCACCCGTTCAATTATTCCGGAAGCGACCGATAATTTAATTTTATTTTTCAGTTCTAAAATCACCCGTTCCGCTGTTTTGCGGCCCACGCCGGAAACCCGGGTTAATAAATCCGGGCGGTTTTCGCTGATAGCCGCGGCAATATTTTCAATCTTATCAATACTAAGAAGCCCCAACGCCATTTTCGGCCCGATGCCGACAACGGAATTAAAAAGTTCAAAGAATTTTAGTTCTTCTTCGGTTAAAAAACCATAAAGGTCCAGCCGGTCCTCGCGCACGCACAAATGACAAAACAAACTCACTGCTTGTCCCGCCGGCGGCAAGGCTTCCAAAACGCGAGCCGTGGTAAAAATCTTAAAACCTATTCCGCCGGTTTCAATCACGACAAAATTATCTTTCCGTCTTGCTAATTTTCCGTTTATGCTGTAAAGCATTGAGGTGCGTTTATTTTATCACTAACAACCAGCCTCTAAAAGCTTAACTTAGATGTTCAAACTTATTTCAAATT
Organism: Patescibacteria group bacterium; assembly: GCA_038057035.1. GTDB lineage: Bacteria > Patescibacteriota > Minisyncoccia > UBA6257 > JACPKE01 > JACPKE01. The sequence goes on from JBBUEA010000077.1 coordinate 1,122, forward strand.
TCACGGCCCAGGGCGACCAGCCGCAAGCTATTTCTAATTTAGCCGCGGGTTTAAAAACCGGCTTGACCAATCAGGTATTATTAGGCGTTACAGGCTCGGGAAAAACCTTCACAATGGCGTCGGTTATAGAAAAAACCCAGCTGCCCACTTTAGTGATTTCTCCAAACAAAACTCTGGCGGCCCAGCTGTATCAGGAATTTAAAAGTTTTTTTCCGGAAAACGCGGTGCGGTATTTTGTTTCTTATTATGATTATTACCAGCCAGAAGCTTATTTGCCGGAAGCTGATTTATATATCCAAAAAGACGCGCGCATAAATGAAGAAATAGACCGGTTACGGCACGCGGCCCTTCAAAGCCTGATGACGCGGAAAGATGTCATAATTATCGCTTCGGTTTCCTGCATTTACGGCATTGGCGACCCGTCAGAATACCAAAAAACCAGGCTGGAAATTAAAGTTGGACAAAAAATCAGCCACAATGACTTAATCCGCCACCTTCAATTTCTGCAATACGAACGAATTGTTGACCAGGAAAAAAATCCCGATACTTTAAAATCCGGGCGGTTTTTTGTAAAACGGGGCGCGGTCAATAATCAAAACCTGCAAATTAATTTGGTTACCGGAGAAAAAATCCGCATCAGCTGGCAAAAACGGCAAATCGCGGAAATAATCGCCGATAACGGTAAAACCGATAAATTCGGCATTTATCCGGCGAAATTCTGGATTACCCCGCAGGATAAACTGCGGCTCGCATTAAGAAATATTAAAACCGAACTTGAAGAAAGAATTGAAGAATTGCAGGCGGCCGGCAAGTTTGAAGAAGCTGAACGGCTTGAGCGGCGCGTTGAATCTGATTTGGAAATGATGCGCAAAAAAGGCTATGTCAACGGCATAGAAAATTATTCCCGCCACCTTTCTTTCCGGCGTCCCGGCGAACCGCCGCGCGCTTTATTGGATTTTTTCCCAAAACCTTTTCTGCTTTTTATTGACGAATCACACATCGCCATTCCCCAAATAAGAGGAATGCATAGCGGCGATGCCCAAAGAAAAACCGTTTTAGTGGAATACGGCTTTCGTTTACCGTCGGCTTTAGACAACCGGCCTCTTAAATTTGACGAATTTTTAAGCAGAGCCGGTCAAACGATTTATGTTTCAGCCACGCCCGCCCAATATGAAATGGACCAGATAAAAAACAACGGCCGTTTAGTGGAGCAATTAGTGCGGCCGACCGGAATTTTAGACCCGAAAGTGGTTATTAAGCCGGCAAAAACCCAAGTTGCGCATCTTTTAAAAGAAATTAAAAAAAGGGCGGCTCTTAATGAACGGGTGCTGGCTCTTACTTTAACAAAACGTTCGGCCGAGGACCTGACCGAATTCCTGCTGACTAAAGGCGTGCGCGCCGAATATTTGCATTCGGAAATAAAAACCCTGAAACGTCCGGCGATAATACAGGCTTTAAGAAAAGGCGAGGTGGACGTCGTAGTCGGAATCAATCTTTTACGCGAAGGCCTGGACCTGCCGGAAGTAAGTTTGGTGGCGATTTTAGACGCGGACCGCGAAGGATTTTTAAGAAACCAGAGAAGCTTGATTCAGATGGCCGGCCGGGCCGCCCGCTCAATAAACGGCCAGGTGATTCTTTACGCCGATGAATTAACCGGCTCAATTAAAAGAATGCTCAAAGAAACAGCCCGACGCCGCAAGCACCAGGAAAAATTTAATAAAAAAACCGGAGCAATTCCGGTTGCCATACAAAAAGAAATTATGGAAATAATTAAAGCCGCTGAAACAGTTGACGTTTAACCTTAAAAGGTTATAAACTATCAGTTATGCCAATAACAAGTTCAGCTAAAAAAGCTTTGCGGCAAAATATCAAACGCCGCGAGTTTAATATTAAAAAGAAAAAAGCTTTAAAAAGAGTTATTAAGGAATATCAGCGCCTGACCGCGTCTTCTAAAAATGAAGCGATTAAACTGTTGCCTAAAGTTTATAAAGCTCTTGATAAAGCCGCGAAAACCAAACTTATCAAAAAAAATAAAGCTTCACGGTTAAAATCACGGCTTTCAAAAAAGATTAGCCTTAAATAACCAAATCAAGCAACGCTTCTTCGTAATCCAAGCCGCCGGATTTTATTGAAACATCCAAATCAGAAAGCTTGGTCGTCAAGCCGGCCGGCGCCACAACGGCTAAAAGATTGAATACTCGGGGCGCCGCTTCTTTTTGCAAAAAAAGTTTTTCCAAGCTCGTTATTTTTTCTTTTAGGCGACCAGCTCCCAGGGCTTTAGTTAAATCAAAAACCTTATCTTCCGTTTCCAAATCGCATACTTGCCTTAAAACGGGAAGTTCAATCGGCTGGCTTAAATCCGCTAAGGCGATTTTATCCAGATCGTTCACCAAACCCCATGAGTCAGGCTCATAAACTCCGCAAAGCAACGCTTCGGCTGAAGCGGAAAATTTTAAAGCGCGCAGGGCCGCTTCTTTTTTAAAAAAAACTTTAAAATAATCGCCTTTTAATTCCCGAAATTCCTGGAACTGAACGGGTTTTGCCGTTAAAAAAATAAAATCTTTGGGCGGCTCCTCTATTTCTAAAATTACAATCACCGCCTGTTTATTTTCTAAAAACTCCTTTATTAGTTTTATTAAATCTTTACGAGGTCGGACCTCGTAAAGTCCGGAAACGACAGCCAATTTGAAATCCTCAAAAAGCGATTGGCTATTTAAAAATGTTTTGAAATTTAAAAATTCGTTTTCATCGGCTAAATCAAAAATTTCCGAATTTAAATTGGAGTGCTTCTGACGGTGAATTTTTAAAATTTCATTTAGTTTTTGCCTGCGGCGATAAGCGTCCGGGCCGTATAAAAAAATAATCATAGTTTTTGGCACTTAGGACAAAAATGAGCCGACCTTCCGCCCATTTTAACTCGCTTAATCAAGATTTGACAACGTTTGCAGGGCTTGCCCTCTAATTGATAAACAAGACGAATACTGCCGTAGCCGCCGGCCTTGCCGGAGGTATCGCGAAAATCGCTTATTGAGGTTCCGCGCAGTTTAACGGCTTTTTTTAGAATCAATCTCATAGCTTTATAAATTCTAACCAGCTCGTCTTTTGACAGGCTGGCGGCCGGCCTAAAAGGATGGATTTTAGCCAGCCATAAAATATCATCGGAATAAATATTGCCGATTCCGGCAATAACTTCCTGGTCCATTAAAACTTGCTTGATTTTTCTTTTTTCACGGCTAATTAAACCTTTAAACTTTTTAACATTTAAACTTCCGTCTAATGAGTCCGGGCCGAGATTTGCCATATCCGGCAATGTTTCAATTTTTTCAGCCGGACCGAATAAAACTTTGGCGAATTTCCGCAAATCCGACAAACCAAGCATTAAACCGTTATTTAATTTAAAAATAAGATGGATATAGCCGTTTACTTTTTCTTTAAGCGAAGCCGGCGTTAAAGGTTTTATTTTTTTATTGCGAATATTCCATTTTCCAATCAAAAGATGGCCGGTCATTTTTTGATGAATCAATAATAAATAGTTTTTAGCCAAGTAAATAAGAATATTTTTACCGCGGCGCTTTACGGCTTTAATTTCTAAACCTTTAATAATTGCGGCAAAATTCCGAGATTTCGGCTGCTTGAACATTTTCGGCCAGTCAAACCAAACGCCGGTGATTTTTTTGCCGGTGATTTTTTTGTTTAAATCGTCAACAACGGTTTGAACTTCGGGAAGTTCAGGCATATTAATTAGATGTTCAATGTTAGATGTTTAAAGTTTAATGTTTAAAATAAGAAGTTGAATATAAGATGTTTTAACCCCGAACTTCTTACCTCTAGCATTTAGCTAAATTCCTTCCTCATAAATTACCTCCTTGGCCGGTACTAATTTCGGGTCGGTCGGCAAAGTGAAATAAAAAGTGGTGCCCCGCTCCAGAACCGATTCCGCCCAAAGTTCTCCACCGTGCCGCCGGATTATATTTTTAGTGATGTAAAGCCCGAGTCCGCTGCCGGTTGTTTCCACCTTCACCACATTGCTACCACGGTAGAATTTCATAAATAACCAGCTGATTTCTTCAGGCGGAATGCCTATACCCGTATCTTTCACGCTGATTTGCGCAAAAGGTTTGTCTTTAAGTTTTTCAATTTTAACCGACACCTCGCCATTAGTAATGTTATATTTTATGGCGTTATCAACCAGATTAGAAAATGCCAGTTTAAGTTTATTGGGGTCAATACGGCAAATAATTCCGTTTTCCGGTTTCTCAAAATAAATTTTAATCCCGTATTCTTTAGCCAAAACAGCGGCTGAAGCCAATGAGGTTGAAATAAATTCAATCAAATCAACATTGTCAAACTCATAACCGAAACGGCCCTCTTCAATTTTTGCCACGTCCAACAAATCATTGACGACCCTTAACAGTCTCTGGCTCGCGACCAGACCGTCTTTTACAACCTGACCCTGCTCAACCGGCAGATTGGGATTGCCGGCTAAAGTTTCTAAAGTCCAGTTAATGCCGGTTAAAGGAGTGCGAAGCTGGTGGGCGGCAATGGTAATAAATTCGCTTTTTGACCGCAGTAGCTCTTTTTCACGGGTACGGTCGCTGATAATCTTAAAAAAACCCAATAAGCCGCCAGCCGAGTCAACAATCCGGCTGGTTAAAACGCGCAGTTCTAAATTATCAAAAGAAACATCAACAATCTGCGGCCAGACGTCAGTTGAAGAGCGGCGCACCACTATCGGCGCCAAAGACGGAAACATCGTCTGCGCCAAAAGGCGGTAACGCGGCTTTTGAACGAAATTCGGGTCAAAAACCTGACCGATGACTTCTTTATTTGGCAAATCAAAAATTTCCTCCGCGGCCCGATTAAAAAGTATAATTTTAAAATTCGGGTCGTAAGCCACCAGCCCGTCTTTTAAACTAATAATTACGCCTGTAAGCTGGTTGCGTTCCACTTTCATTTGATTATTCACGCGGGAAAAACGCAAACCAAAAGTAAAATTGGTAATGCCGACTATGATAAAAAAACCCAGCACTATTAAAGCCCAGCTTGCCGGCAAAAAAACATAATTAATCAGGGAAACGACCGCAACTACAAAAATAAAAATCCAAAAAAGCCGCAATTCCTGCAAAGAAAGATAAAACTTAACGTAATTTAAAAAAGCGCGCCAGGTGAGTTTTTTCATGATTAATTATGCGTGAGATTTATCCCAACTACGGCCGTAAGCGCAGGATACGGTCAAAGGCAAATCAAGACTATAAACAGATTCCATGATTTTCTTTATTTCAGCGGCCGTTTCTTTCAGAATACCATCGGCTATTTCAAACAGCAAATCGTCGTGAATTGATAGCAGCAGCCGCGCCTTCGCCGGAAACAACTTTTCCCGCTTTAAAAAGCCGGATGTTTGAATCATTGCTAATTTTATTATATCGGCGCCGGCTCCCTGAACCGGCATATTAACAGCGGCCCGCTCAGCTTCAGCGCGAACACGCGGATTAAAGTCCTGAATATTAAAAAACCAGCGGCGGCGGCCGTTCCGGGTGGCAACATAACCGAATGTCCGCGCTTGTTCCAAAATTTTTTCCTGCCAAAATTTAATTTTCGGAAAATCGGAAAAGTATTTGTTAATAAACCGGCGCGCTTCTTCTTTTTTCAACCCGCTACTGCGGCTAAAAGCGTCGGCCCCCATTCCGTAAACAACGCCGAAATTAAGAGTTTTGCCAAGCCGCCTCATTTCTTTTGTAACCCGCTCCAAAGGAACATTAAAAACCTGCGCCGCGGTCAATTTATGAATATCCTGATTTTGGCAAAAAGCCTCCGCCATTTTTTCATCATTGCTGACCGAGGCTAAAACCCTTAATTCCAGCTGCGAATAATCAAAAGATGCTAAACTGAAACCGTCAGACGCGATAAAAGCCTGCCTCAAGCGAGGCGCCCATTTTGATTCCTGCGGTATGTTTTGCAAATTTGGGCTGGAAGAACTTAAACGACCTGTAGCCGCTCCAGTCTGGTTAAAAGTTGTCCGCAAACGGCCGTCTTTGTCGGTTAAATTTAAAATTGGCTCAATATAGGTGGATTTTACTTTAAAATTTTCACGGT
>JBBUEA010000078.1:0-1592 GCA_038057035.1 Patescibacteria group bacterium
GACTTCCACCTCCAATCATCAAGCCCAGCCATTGATAAGGGAGTTTACCTTGCCCTAGTAATAAAAGATTTTGACGGAACCATCAGGCCTCAAGGATTTGGCTATGATATAGGCGCTTATGAATACACCAGTGGTACAACTTCCGACACCACTCCGCCTGCGGCACCTACGGGAATACGAGTTAAATAAAAAAACAAAATGTTTTACAATTAAGTATGAAATATAAAGGAAATAATTCGTTGACTATTGAAATATCCGGCCTTGATATGTTTGCTAGCAGCATAAAAGGTTGAAATTGGTTCATATAAAAATATGAAATTTCTTTTTAAATATTTTATTTTTAGTCTTATAATTTTTTATTGGTCTTTTATTTTTTCTCCATCTTCAGTATTTGCTGGTATAGCCGTTTTATCATGGAATTCAAATAATGAATCTGATCTGGCCGGGTATAAAATATATTATGGAACTTCTAAGCGAATAGGGGTTAGTCCTCCCGGCGGATATGCAAATGTTGTTGATGTCGCAAAAACCGTCACTCCAAACACGCCCGCTCATATTATTCTTTCTTTAACCAATGGACTTACTTATTTTTTTTCAATAATCGCTTATGATACATCAGGAAATCAGAGCGGGTTTTCCGGCGAGGTGTTAAAAGTAATGCCGCCGATTTCCAATCCTTTGGGCAATGTTGATATTGTTAGCGTTGGTTCTGTTAACAGAGTTGATGGGTTTGATTTAATAAAATTATTATCAAAGTTTGGCAGAAGCGCCACGGTTATTGATTGCTTACCCTTAGTTATTAATTGTTACGATACCGATTCTGAAATAGTCGATTTTAATTCTGATGGCAAGGTTAACGGATTTGATCTTGTTATTCTTTCCGTTAATTTTGGCAAGGCGGGCTAAAAAGATAAAAAATAAGCTTATACGTGTTTTTTGCCGGGCCTAAGACTAATCTAAAAATTTATTTTTGTTGCGTTGAGAGATTTTAAGTTTGGTTCTAAAACTCAGAATATTATTGATTTTTAAGAATTCGGCGGTAAAGTAAAGTTATGTGCGGTATTGCCGGTTATATTGGAAACAGGAAATCTTTGCCGGTTATTTTGGAAAGCTTGAAAAAGCTTGAATATCGGGGTTATGACTCGGCCGGAGCCGCTTTTTTTGACCAGGATGGAGGAACGGTTCGGCTGGTGAAAGCAAATGGCAGGCTGGTTGGTCTTGAAAAAAAATTAAACGGGTTTTCCGCTGTTGAGCGCGCGGCGGCCATCGGTCATACCAGATGGGCGACTCACGGCAAGCCTAATGAAAAAAACGCCCATCCTCATTCCGATTGTTCGGCAAGAGTTTTTGTCGTTCATAACGGCATTATTGAAAATTATCAGAGCATTAAAGAGGATTTATCCCGCGCTGGACATAAATTTGTTTCAGAAACCGACACCGAAGTTATTCCGCATCTTATTGAAGAAAATTTAAAAGCTGGAAAAAAATTCAAAAAAGCTTTTGATTCGGCTTTAAGCCGGTTAATTGGAGCTTACGCAATTGCCGCGACAAAGGCTTATACAATTGGCCGACGAGCGACATACCGTGATTAT
>JBBUEA010000079.1:0-13881 GCA_038057035.1 Patescibacteria group bacterium
CGTCAACCAAATTTATATTTAAATCGCGGGGATTTTTAAGCGCGGCTTCAATCGGAATTGCTTTAGCGTTCGCTTTCGTAAAAATCCACGGCCGAACCCTTGACCAAATAACCGTATCGGCGATTAAATTCATGCTTCAGCCAAAACTTTATTTATGGCAAAGAAAACCGCAGGAAAAAGAATTTGCGGTTGCGGAAGCAAAAACAGGACCCGAAACAGTTAAAGCCCGGCTAAGCGGCCAAAACCTTGTAAAAGACTTGGCGGAAAAACTTATGACCGCGAAATTACCGATACCTAATAAAGAAAGCGGCCGTTCAATATTCGGCGAAAAACAAGAACGTTACGTGGAACTTCAAAGAGCGTCCGGCGAAAAAGAACTCGCTAAGAAAGTGGATTTTTGAATTAGCTACAAGCGACATGTAAAATGGAGAATGCAATATTTTTATACCCATTTAATATATCTTAAACTTTAAACATTTTTCATGTCGCATTTTACATTAAACAATATTAGTATTTTCTGTTAAAATGAGAGGATGGCTTTACCGCAACCCGGCCAACAACAAGCAACCCAGCAATTCGTTGATATTGAGGATATAAAAGACGGGGTGGTTATTTTAAAAAACGGCAGTCTGCGCCAGATTTTAATGGTCAACGGCGTTAATTTTGATTTAAAATCCGAGGAGGAACAAAATCTCATTATCAACAGCTACCAGAATTTTCTAAACAGCCTGGATTTTTCAATTCAGTTTATGGTTCATTCCCGCAGGCTGAATATCAACAGTTATCTTGATAAGCTGGAAGACAGGCGCGCTCAAGAAACCAATCCGCTTTTAAAAACCCAGCTTAACGATTATATGGAATTCATCCGTTCGTTTGTGGAATCAAACGCCATAATGAATAAAACTTTTTTTGTTGTCGTGCCTTACGACCCGGCGTCAATTTCAGCGGCTAAAGCTATCGGCGGTTTGGGAAACTTATTGGGTTTTTTAAAAAGCAAAAAGCCGGCCGGACAAAATCAATCAGCGGCAAACCAGGAAGAATTAACTGAAAAAATACAGCAGCTTTCCCAGCGCACCGGACAAGTTATTACCGGCTTAAACCAAATCGGTCTCCGCGCCGTCGTCTTAGACACAGAAGAAACAACAGAGCTTTTTTATAATCTGTACAATCCGGAAAGTTTTGAAAAAAAAGGGTTGGCGCTGTTGGAACAACAAGAAGAAGTTTAAATATTAATCGCGCTAATTTACGAATAACCTACGAATATACGAATTCGTATATTCGTAAAAATTCGTAAATTCGAGCGATAACTACAATGGAAGAAAAAATAAAAATTATTCAAGCTTATAAAGCGTCGGCTGGCGACATAAAAGACGTAATCGCGCCCGCGGGCTTGCAGGTTAACGCCAACTACATCAAAATCGGCAATAAATTCGCCAAAACGGTTTTTGTTTTCACTTATCCACGCTATCTTTCAACCGGCTGGTTTTCGCCGATTATCAATATGCCGGAGCTGATTGATATTTCTTTTTTTATGCATCCGGTGGACACGGCCCTGGCATTAAGGCAATTAAGAAAAAAAACAACAAATGTTGAGGCTCAACTTAATGAGCGCGCCGAAAAAGGCCTGATCAGGGATCCGGTTCTTGAAACCGCTTTCCGCGACCTTGAAACTTTGAGGGACGCGCTTCAACAGGCTCGGGAAAAACTTTTTAAAACCGGCGTGTACATCACTATTTACGCCGATTCTATGGAAGATTTAAGCAAACTTGAAGGCCATCTGTCTTCGCTGTTGGAAAGCCGGCTTGTTTATATTAAACCCGCCTTTTTCCAGCAAATGGAAGGTTTTGCGTCGGTTTTGCCTTTAGGCACGGACAAATTGGGAATTCACACGCCGCTTAATTCCGGTCCGGTTTCCTCATTTTTCCCGTTCACTTCCCCAAACCTGACGACGGATAACGGCATATTGTATGGAGTAAATTTAGGAAACAATAGCTTGGTAATCTTTGACCGGTTTTCTTTGGAAAACGCCAACACAGTGGTATTTGCCAAATCAGGCAGCGGCAAATCCTACACCACTAAACTGGAAATCATCCGCACTTTGATGATGGGAATTAATGTAATGGTCATTGACCCGGAAAAAGAATATAAAAATTTGTCCCAAGCCGTTGGCGGCAGTTTCTTTAACATTTCCCTTACCTCCGAACACCATATTAACCCGTTTGACATTCCCATCATACCAAAAGACGAAGACCCGACCGATGTTTTAAAATCCCACATCTTAAACCTGACCGGCTTGCTGAAAGTTATGCTGGGCAAAATAACGCCCGAGGAAGAAGCGATTGTGGACCGGGCAATCAGCGAAACTTACGCTTCCCACGACATCGTGCCGGGCAAAGATTTTTCCCAAGCCAAACCGCCGCTTCTTGAAGACCTGCAGGTAGTTATGCAAAACATGAAAGGCGGCGCCGGGCTGGCTGACCGTCTGGATAAGTTCGTCCACGGCTCTTATGCCGGATTTACCAACAACACAACCAATATTGACATTAAAAACCGGTTTATTGTTTTTGCCATCCGAGATTTGGAAGACGAACTTCGTCCCATCGCTATGTATATTATTTTAAATTTCATCTGGAATCTTATCCGGGCGGATTTCAAAAAACGGGCATTAATAATTGACGAGGCGTGGGTGATGATGAAAAATGATGACAGCGCTTCTTTCCTTTTCGGTTTGGTAAAACGCGCCAGAAAATATTTTCTCGGAGTAACCAACATCACCCAGGAAGTGGACGATTTTTTACGCACTCCTTACGGCCGGCCCATTATCACTAACTCGGCTTTGCAAATCTTGTTAAAACAAGCGCCGGCGGTGATTGACGGTCTCGCCAAAACTTTTAACCTTACGACTGCTGAAAAAAATTTTTTACTGGAAGCCAATGTTGGCGAAGGCTTATTTTTCGCCGGATTAAGGCATGCGGCAATAAAAATCATTGCTTCTTATACCGAAGACCAGATTGTTACCACAAATCCGGAACAAATGCTGGAAATGGGGAAAACTATTTAATTAATATTGAAGTTGACAATGGAAGAAGATAAAAAAGATAAATTTCCTTTTGTTGAATTTTTACTTTGGTTCTTGGGCGCTGGCGTTGCCGATTTGATATCTTTAATTCCATATCTTGGAGCGTTAGTCAGCATTCCTTTCGGGTTGGCTTTTTTGCTTTATAAAACAATGAAGGGTATAAATATGAAAAAAGCTCTTTTAACCAGCGGTTTAGATGTGGCTGTTGAAGCTATTTTTTCAACATTGCCGGCCAATCTTGCCGATGTAATTATAACTTACGCCTGGACAAGAGGAGAAGGCGCGCTGGCTAAAACAGGCGCCGTTACCGGGAAAATCGCGAAGAAAACCTAAACACAATTATGGTATAATTTATAAAAAGAATGAAAAATAAACTTGTTATTTTGGCAATAATAAACACGTTAACGGTTTTTACAATAACCGCGGCGCAAGCTCCAATGCCTCAGCCTCAACTAATTGTCACTTGGCAGGTGCAGAATTACCAGCCCGCTGACTATAAAGGAAAAAATTTGCCGACGTTTAGTTCGCCGGTTATCGCGGCTATTGAACTCATAAATAATGACAAGCTCGTAAATCTTGCTCCGGCTCAAATAATCTGGTCTCAAAATAATGATGTTCTCGTTGTCGGCGCGGGATTAAAAAGAATCGCTTTTAACGCCAATGACCTTATTGGCAACCGCCTGCTATTGAAAGCTGAAATTAATTTCCCTGAAAAAACCCAAGAGAACGGAATAATAATCCCTAAAGAATTGCAAGGCCAAAGTTTTTCGGGCGCGGCAATCATTCCGGTGGTTGAACCAAAAGCGGTAATAGCCGCCTCTCATGTTTTCAACCAGGAAATCAAAACCGGGGCGTATAATTTTAAAGCAATGCCGTTCTTTTTTAATATTAAAGGATTAAGCGAACTGCTTTTTACCTGGTCTGTCAATGAACAACAAGAAACGGTCGGACAAAATCCCGATGTTCTGAATCTTGAAATCACGTCGGAAAATCCCAACCCGGTTACGCTTAATTTAACGGCAGCTATTTCCAATATAAACAATATTATTGAAGCCGCCAAGGACGAAATTAGGTTTATTCTGACCCCATGAGAAAAAAAAATAAATTTTTAATATTAACTTACGGCTGGCTGTTGTTTATACTGATTGTTCCAGTTATCGCGGGCGCGGTGAAATTAAAAGTTCAAATCCCCGGCAATCCCAATGCCGGCGCCAGCCCCGAAGCTTATGTTAAAAGTCTTTATAATTTTGGCAGAATAGCGGTTGGCGTCGCCGCTTTCGGTGTTATTGTTTTCGCGGCTTTGGAATACGCGGCATCAGCCGGTAACGCCAGCCGCCAACAGGACGCCCGCGACCGTATTAAAGAAGCGATTTTAGGCATAATCCTGCTTTTTGGCGCGACTCTTGTATTTAATTTGATAAATACCGATATATGGGACACTTTAGACGCTGGCCTGCCTGTTTTGGGGTCGTTAAAAGTGGCGCCGCCGCCTAAAACAAGCGCTGTCAGTAAAACTAATCCAAATCTTACTACTGACGGCAAACTAGTAAGCGGAAATACCTGTGGCCAAAATAGCGATTGCTCCAGCGGTAGTTGTGTTTTACAGCCAAAAGTACCGGGAGACACGTCTCAACAAACCGGCATCTGCCAATAATTCATAAACAACCTCACCTATGAAATCATTTAAACTTTTACTAATTATAATCTTAATCGGCGCCATCGGTTTTTCCGTTTACTATTACTGGGACGATATTCTTAAATTATTTTCCGTATCGCAAGAGACAATTCAAACTCCCCAACAGCCGGCGGAAACAGAAAAAATAAAACTTTTATCCCAAACCAAAGTTTTCGGTTATTGGGTCAATGAAACAAAAAACGCGATTTATGCCCTTACTGAAAACGGTAAAATTATTTCATTGAGAGACGGTAATGAAAAAAACGAGTCGGATGAAATAATCGCCAATCTGGTTAAACTGCTGCCGTCAGCAGACGGCCGGCAGGCAATTATCGCGTTTGGCAACGCCCAGCGTCCTCAATTCAGTTTGTTTAACAGCGCCGATAATTCCTGGCAGCCTTTGCCGCTGGAAATAACTAATTTAACATGGATAAAATCTAAAACCCAACTGGGCGATTTAATCGCTTTCATTGACACCAAAAAAGGCTTTTCTTTGGAAGCGATTGATTTAAGTAAAACAAATTCCACCAACACAAAACTGGTAAACGACTTAGGGTTGGAAGACGTTGAAATGACATGGTCGGGAAATGAAACGATTATTTTTACAGAACGGCCGTCTTTTAGTTATTACGGCGGCGCCTGGTCTTTAAATTTAAAAGATTTCAAATTCAGGCAAATATTTCAGCCGGAGCCCGGTCTGATAACCTCTTGGAGTAAAGATGGGCTGTCGGGTTTAAAATTTTCCGTAACTTTGCCAAACTTTTATAATCTGGCTTTAACAGATAATCAAGGCACCACGGTTAAAAACCTGCCTTTCGCGACCTTACCGGAAAAATGCCTGTTGGAAAAAAACGCGGCATATTGTTTTGTTCCTAAAGAAATAAGCGAAGAATGGCGCCTGCCGGACGATTATCTGCAAAAAACTTTTTATTCCAATGATTTGATTTACCGAATTCCGGCCGGAGAAGGGGAAACAGAAATGCTTTTAGACGCCAGCCAAGATAATATAGACGGCATAAACCCGCGCCGTTTTGAAGAAAAATTGGTTTTTATAAACCGTTACGACAATAAAATATATTCATTTGAATTAAACGAATAATTTTAAACCCCGCAGTTGCGGGGTTTATACCTCTATCAATCTGACTACCACGCGGCGCTCCGCGCCCTCGCCGATGCTTTCGCTTTTTAAATCCGGCTTATGGGCGATTTCCGTATGAATAAGCCTCCGTTCATAGGCGTTCATCGGCGGCAATTCAATCGAAGTTTTATTCATCGCGGCTTTATGAGCCGCGGCTTTAGCCAACTCCACTATCAAACGTTCGCGCTCGCGCCGGTAGTTATTAACGTCTAAAATAATCGGCTCTCCTCCCTCTTTTTTAATCATTAAATTAACCAGCCGCTCAATTGAGGGAAGAATTTTAGGCATATCGTTTTGAAACGGCATTGGTTCGTTTATTAAAATGGAAACTCTCCGGTTTTCCGGGTCAGCGCTTAATTCAAAATCCTGGTACCCCAGCATATTAAAAAACTTTTTAATTTTTTCCGTTGTTTGTTCCATGCCAATGTGATTAAAATTTACGAGCCCAATGCGAAATAAATTTTACTATCACATTGAGCACCCTGTGAAATACTGCCTTTGGCAGTGCCGCAAAGCGGCATTTCACAGGGTAAGGTTTGACAACCAGTCGTCCTTCGCCTTACGGCTTGGACTCTTGGGTCAAGCCCTTAATTATATAAAACTGGTGGCCTATTGAAAAAATCGTTGTCACCAGCCAATAAAGCGCCACCGCCGCCGGTAAATTCAGTAAAATCATAAAAGTGATTACCGGCCCCAGAAAAACCATAAATTGGTTAATTTTAGCGGTTTGCCCGTCTCCGGACTTCTGCGGCAGTTGAAGCTGTCGGCCCTGAAAATACTGCGCCGCAACCGACAATCCAACCAACAGATTACTACGATTTTTCAAATCAATCAAGCCTAAAAAATCATGGGTCGCGAATAATGTCCCCGAAAGCTCATTCATAAAAACTTGGTATAAGGCTATCAAAACCGGCAACTGGATTATTAATAAAAGAAAATTTCCAAACGGATTAACTCCGTGACGGCGATAAAGCTCCATAAGCGCCGCGGCTTGAGCTTCCTTGCTGTTTTTATGATGGTTTTTAATTTTTTCAACCTCGGGCTGGAGTTTTTGCAACACCATCTGGCCTTTTGTGCTTTTATGGAAAAGGGGCAAGAAAACAAAACGGATTACAACAGTAAGAATAATAATAGCCAGGCCCAAATCATTAAAAGCAAGATGGTTATAAATAAAAACCAGCAGTTGAAGAATTGGCTGATAAATAAATTGGTTGTAAATCCCTGACATAATTTTTAATACTTATTCAATAAAATATCGGCTAGCCGAGTTTCAAATTCTTTTTTGCTTAAATTATTAGCCGGCGTAAAAAGCTTAACCCAATAATCTTGATTGCCGGCCGCTTTAAACCTTGTGAGATTTTTCAAAAAAATACCTTTGGCTCTTCTTTTTAATAAATTCCGGCGGCTTGATTTTTTAGCAACTTTAACGCTGATGGTAACCGCAAAACTTGGGGATAAAGACGGCCTGGTTTTAACTAAAAACTCCGAAGTTTTACGAAAAATCCGCCAAGCCCGCTTAGTATCTCTAAAATTAACCTGCAGATTTCGAGGTAGCATCAATAAAGGCTAAACCGTTAGTTTCTTGCGGTTTTTTTGACGCCTTTTTTTAATTACGCGCCGGCCGCCGCTTGATTTCTTCCTGCGCAAAAAACCGTGAACGCGTTTTCTTTTCCGTTTTTTAGGCTGATAAGTCCGCGACATATGATTTTAGTTTATAATTTTTATTTTTTAGAAGCAAGAGCTTGAGATTTTTATAAAAAATATTGACTTTAAAAATTTTTATTATTTAGAAATGGTTATCCAGTAGTTATGCACACTTAAACCCCAAAAAATGCCGTTTGTAAATATTGCGCGGTTAGAAAAATAAATTAAGATAATTAGATAAGTCTTAAATTCTAAAAAAATATTTTTAACAATTTTAACAAAATGAGTCTTGATGAAATTTGGCAAATAGTATTAGGAGAAATAGAACTGCAGGTTTCAAAACCTAATTTTCTGACTTGGCTGAAGAGCAGCCGGTTGGTTGAAAAAAAGGACGGCATTGCGCTGGTGTCCTTGCCGAATAATTTTGCCAAAGAATGGGTAAAAAATAAATATCATAAATTAATTTTAGGCTCTTTAAGGAATTTAGATTCAACTACGAAGAATGTTGACTACTTAGTAAGTAGCCCACAAGGAGTAATTGCTAATTTAGCGGCAAGCGCCGTTAACAATACCGCCGAATTGGTTCAAGAAGCGCTAATGGAATCAAAAATAGACCCGGAGACCAATTTAAATCCTCGTTATACTTTAAAAACTTTTATAGTCGGCTCGTCAAATGAATTGGCTTATGCCGCGGCTTCGGCGGTGGTGAAGAAAGTCGGCAGTAAATACAATCCGCTTTTTATTTACGGAGGCGTTGGATTGGGAAAAACTCATTTAATACAGGCGGTCGGCAACGAAATAAAGAAAATTTATAAAGAAAAAATAAAACCGCTTTATATCACTTCCGAAAAATTTACCAATGACGTTATTTGGGGAATACGTAATAGAAGAATGGAAGATGTTAAAAAGAAATATCGTAATATTGACGTTTTAATCATAGACGACATCCAATTCATCGGCGGGAAAAACACCACCGAGGAAGAATTTTTTCACACCTTTAACGCTTTATACGAACAAAACAAGCAAATCATTATTTCCTCCGATAAACCGCCGCGGTCAATACCGACGCTTGAAGAAAGGCTCCGTTCCCGTTTTGAGGGCGGCATGATAGCCGACATAATATATCCCGATTACGAAATGAGAATGGTTATTTTAAAAGCAAAACTGCAGGAAAATAATTATGAATTAAACGATGAGTTAATAAATTATATAGCCACAAAAGTGCAAAGAAACATAAGGGAGTTGGAGGGTGTTTTAAACAGGGTAATTTTTTATAAAGATGTTAAAAATGAAAAAATTACAACCAAGAAAATCGATGAAATTATAAATGAAACAACCCAAAACGCGCCAAAAAATATCAACCCCAACGACATTATAAAATCAGTGGCTGATTTTTTTGAAATACCGATTAACGATATAACCAGCAAGATAAGAAAAAAGGAAATTGTTGAGCCAAGACAGATAGCTATGTATCTATTAAGGGAAATCTTAAATTTATCTTATCCGTTTATTGGGGAAAAATTGGGCAAAAAAGACCACACCACCGCTATTCACGCTTGCGTTAAAATATCAAAAGAAATAACGCAAAATTCATTTTTAAATCAAAGAATTATAATGATAAAAGAAAAAATTTATAATTCCTGAATAACTGTTTAAAAGTTGTTGGTTAAAAATAATAAATTGTTTAAAAAAATATAAAATAATTTTATAAAAATAAGTTATTAATAATTAATAAATAAATATCAACAACTTATAAACTATAAAATTATTTAAAAACCCCGATAAAATAATATTAAAATCAACTTATCAACAAAATTTCGCATTACCTACTTCTATAATAAATATATAAATGAAAATAATAGTATTAAAGGAAAATTTAAAAAATGGGTTGGACGCGGTTGAAAGGTCAATAAGCGACCAGTCGTCATTGCCGATACTTAAAAATGTTTTAATTAAAACAGAGAATAATAAAACATTAATTTTAGGAACCAATCTTGAGCTCGCGGTTACTCATTCAATGGCCGGAAAAATATTTGAAAACGGAAGTGTTTCTGTTCCTTTTAAAATTTTCACCGGTTTAGTTAATAATTTGCCGACTGAAAGGATAAATCTTGAAAAAAATAATCATAATTTAATAATTAAAACCGATAATTATGAAGCTGTTATTCAGGGGATTAATTCCGATGATTTTCCGATTATTCCCAAAATCAATCTTACTCAATATTCTTTAAAAATAAACAACAGCCTTTTTAAAGATTCATTATCAAAAGTTATTAACGCGGCGCAATTTTCCGATTTAAAGCCTGAAATAAGCGGAATTTTAATAGATTATCAAATTGAAAGTATTAAATTAGCGGCCACCGATAATTCCCGGTTAGCTGAAAAAACCATACCAAATAACCAATTTTCTAGTAATTTAACCCAAAATATTAAATTGATAATTCCTTTAAAAACAGCTTATGAAATTTTAAAAACAGTCGGCGATAACGGCGATTTGGAAATATTTTTTGATAATAACCAGATACTTTTTAAAACAGACGATTTGGAAATTATTTCAAGACTGATAGAGGGAAATTATCCTGATTATCAGCAGATTATACCTAAGGAATTTGTTAACGAATTGGTAATAGATAAAAATGAATTTTTAAACAGTTTAAAACTAGCTAATGTTTTTAGCGGCAAAAATAACGATGTTAGGTTAAAAGTTTCAGAAAATAAAAAAACTCTTGAGGTTTATTCAGCGAATGCCGGCCTTGGCGAGAATAAGTATTTAGTTCCGATTAAATCAAACGGAACGCCTATTAGTATTTCTTTTAATTTAAAATATTTAATTGACGGTTTGAAATCTTACGATTCGGAGCAGATTATTTTAGGTTTAAATAATAATAACAAACCGTCTATTATAAAATCAGAAAAAAATTCGTTATTTTTCTATATTTTAATGCCAATTAAAAGTTAAGAGTTTGGGGTCGGGAATTTTCTATTTTATTGATAAACAATCGCCTGGTATTCGTTGTAGTTATTGAATATATCGTAAACTTTTATTTTTATTAAATTTTGCGGATTAAGGTTTTGCTGTTTTGATTCGTAATGATATAAATATTTTTTTTCCAAAGAATCGGTTTTTTTATCAATCAATTCGTCATTGAAATAAACACTTATCTCTTTTAAATCAAAAATCGATTCAATTGACGCCGAAATTATTACCACTTCTCCAATAAAAACTCCGCTTATTGGCTGAACATTAGAAATTACCGGTTTAAAAGCTGGTTGGTTTAAATTAGTATTTTGCTGGATCACTTCTTGGTTGTATGCGCTGAAATTAAAAATATTTCTTTTTGCCCAATCTAAAACTGCTTCCTCCCAGTTTTTAAACTGCGGGTCATTTTCCGGGTTTTTTGGAGCCTGTCCTTGCGGATTATTTTTTTCAATATAATAAAGAATTGAATGGATTTGCGGATACTCTTTTTCTTGGATGTATTCAGCCGGCGTATCTTGTGTTGCTGGAGAATTATTTCTAGAGTCAAAATATATTTTATTTTTAATTATTTTTTCTCCCCTTAAGATTGGTTTTTCGGCAATAATTTTATCCGGTCTATTAAATGTTTCTATGTTATTTTGGTTTTTAATCGCTTCGCTTATAAAAGCATGCCAGATTGGAACAGCCGCCAGGATGCTGCCGCCCTGTTTTTGCATGGGAGAGTTGTCGTTATTGCCGGCCCAGACGCCGACAACTAAAGACGGCGTATAGCCCATAGCCCATGCGTCGCGGTAGTCATTGGTAGTTCCTGTTTTTAAAGCAACTTCTTGGTTTGGCAGGGTTGTTAGGTTGAGGCTGGATGAAAAAAGCGGAGAGCGCGCTTCTTTATCCGACAGTATATCGTTGATTAATCTGGCGTATTGCGGGTCAATTACTTTCTCCTGTAAGTCGTTGTATTCTTCAATAATATTATTTTGATTATCTTCAACTTTTAATATTATTGATTGTTGGTGTTTGATGCCGTCTTGGCTGAAAACCGAGTAAGCGCCGACTAAATCAATAAGTTTTACTTCTCCGCCGCCCAACACCAATGATAATCCATAACGGCTCCGTTCTTTTAGGGTTGTTATTCCGAATTGATGGGCTGTATTTAAGACATCTTCAATGCCGGCTAAATACAATACTTTTACCGAAGGTATGTTGATTGATTGCGCCAATCCCTCCCTTAAGGTAACCGGTCCGCGGAACCGGCCGTCAAAATTTTCCGGATGATAACATTTTTTCTCCTCTTCTTTGTTTGCCGGCTGGTTAGTTTCTGGTTTTGGTATTATCGGACAATCGGGATTATTGGCTGTAAATTCGGTTGGCACGTCAAAAACCACCGTATCCGGGGTGTAGCCTTTTGTAAAAGCCGTCAGGTAAGTGAATGGTTTTATGGCCGAACCCGGCTGGCGCAGTCCTTGAACAGCGACGTTAAAATTTCCGTCTATTGTTTCGTCAAAATAATCCCTAGACCCGACAAGGGCGAGTATTTGACCGGTTTTCGCGTCTTGGGCCACCAACGATGCGTTTTTACCCCGGTATAATTTTTCGTTTCTTTTTACTCCTTCCAAAACCGATTTTTCGGCAATTTCCTGCATCGGCCAGTCCAGTGTGGTAATGACTTTTAATCCGCTGTTTTCCACGAATCTCTCCCCGTATTTGTTATTCAAGTATTCTCTGACCATCAGGACAAAATGGGGCGCTTTTATTGTTGTTGTTTGTGGAGCGAACGCCAGTTTTGTTTTTTGGGCGCGGTCTTTTTCTTCTTGGTCTATAAAACCCAAATCCAGCATGCGCTGGAGAATATAATTTTTACGCTGTTCCAGTTCGTCGGTATGATTGCCCCAGGGCGAATAATAAGTGGGCGCTTTTGGTAGGCCGGCTAAAAGAGCGGCTTCGGCTAAATTCAGGTCTTTTGCTGATTTATTAAAATAAGTTTGGCTGGCCGCTTCAATTCCGTAAGCGTTGGCGCCATAAGGAATCTGGTTGAGATAAAAATTAAAAATTTCATCTTTAGTAAAATGCCTCTCTATTTGAATAGCCAGAATAAGCTCTTTCAATTTTCTGTTTATAGTGCGTTCTTGGGTCAGAAAAGCATTTTTAACTAATTGTTGGGTGATTGTTGAGCCGCCCTGCACAACCCCGCCCCGCCATATATTATTAAATAACGCCCTTATCAGCGCTCGCCAGTCAAAAGCCTGGTGCTGGTAAAAGTTGTTATCTTCAATTACGAGCGTTGTTTGTTTAACGTACTCCGGGATTTGTTCAAAAGAAATAACGGTTCTTTTTTCTTCGCCGTGAATTTCATAAAGAAGAACCTGGCCGGCGCGGTCGTAAATTTTGGTTGATTGGGTGATTTTTCTGGTGTTAAATTGGGCGGGGTTCGGCAGGTTTTTGCTTAAATAAACAAAACCAAGCAGTCCAAAGGCCGTTATTAGAAAAAAAGAGAAAATTATAATAACGGCTATTTTTGTTTTCAGCCGCCTATTTTTCTTTTTTCTCGCCATAGGTTAAACTTTACTATATAATAAGGACTTTCTCTGGATTTTCAAGCCGTAGGCGCAGAAAATCCAGTTAGAAAACCTTACCCTGTGAAATACTGCTAAAAGCAGTAGCCGCGAAGCGGCATTTCACAAGGTGCTCAATGTTGTGGCTAAATTTATCGTGCCTCGCATTGAGCTCGGCTTATAAATTTAGACAACATTAGCATGTCAAAAAAAGATAAAATTGATTTTTTATTGAGTCGCGGCGTTGTTGAGGTTATTGAAAAGAATCATTTAGAAAAGCGGCTTAACCAAAACGGAAAACTGCGCGTTAAGTTGGGTATTGACCCGACCGCGCCGTTTTTGCATCTTGGTAGCGCGGCCGCGCTCCGCAAGCTTAAGCAATTTCAGGATTTGGGCCATCGGGCTGTTTTTATAATCGGCGATTTTACCGCAATGATAGGAGACCCGGCCGGCCGCGAAACAATAAGAAAGCCGCTTAACGAAAAAGAAATTAAAAACAATATTAAAGATTATTTGCGCCAAGCCGGAAAAATTCTTGATTTAAAGAAAACAGAAATTTATTACAACAGCCAATGGTTTAAAAAGGGCGGCGTTCCAATTTTATTGGAATTGGCCCGGGCCGGCAGTATTCAGCAGGTTTTGCGCCGCGAAGATTTTCAAAAAAGGATGCAGGCTGGCCGGGATATAACTATGCTTGAGCTTTTATATCCTTTAATGCAGGGATATGATTCCGTGAAAATAAAAGCCGATGTTGAAATAGGCGCGACCGAGCAGAAATTCAATCTTTTGATGGGGCGCAGAATTCAGCGTTATTTT
>JBBUEA010000080.1:0-1908 GCA_038057035.1 Patescibacteria group bacterium
CAGACTCAAGTTAACGTGGCGGCCGGCATTACTTTTGCCAACGGTTTGCGGGCGATTTTGCGCCAAGACCCCAATGTTATAATGGTCGGCGAAATACGCGACGAGGAAACTGCCGGCATTGCGGTGCAGTCGGCTCTTACCGGCCATCTGGTGCTTTCTAGTTTGCATACCAACGACGCCGCTACCGCGGTTCCGCGCTTAATTGACATGAAAGTGCCGGCATTTTTAACAGCAGCGGTTTTAAACGCGGTGTTGGCCCAACGTTTGGTGCGCCGTATTCACACCGATTGCATAGAGTCTTATACTATAAGCGAGTCTGAAGAAGCGACTATTAAAAAACAGCTTGAGGATTTGGGAATTAAACATGAAAATTTCAAGTTTTCGCGGACTTTTTATAGAGGCAAAGGGTGTTCGGCTGATAATTTTACGGGTTATTTCGGCCGTATCGGCATTTTTGAGATTTTAAATGTTACCGAAGAAATCAGAAAATTGATAATCAGCTCGGAGTTTTCTTTAGACGCCATTAATAGGAAAGCAAGAGAGCAGGGAATGATAACTATGTTTGAGGATGGCGTTAGAAAAATTGAACTTGGTTTGACCACTTTGTCGGAAGTGTTAAGGGTTATACGGGAATGAGGTTTCACTATATCGCTTCACAGCCGGATGGCCGAATCGTAGAAGGCGAATTTGAAGGCCAGGGTACGGCCGAAGTTTTAGAGTTTCTCGCCAGCCGCGGTTTAAGGCCGGTTTCGCTTAAAGCCATCAAATCTTTGCAAACCGGCGTTCGTTTTTTCGGCGCCGGCATTAATCTTACCGACAAGGTTTTTATGACTAAATACCTTTCTTTAATGCTTAAAGTGGGAACTGACCTTTTCCGCGCCATTGATATTTTGATTTCTGATTTTGACAAGCCGGCGCTTAAAAGCATTCTGGGCGAAGTCAAAGCTAACCTTGAAAAAGGTCAGCCGTTTTACGTTACTTTCGCCAAGCACCCGAATATTTTTGACCGAGTGTTCGTTAATCTTGTCAAGGCCGGCGAAGCTTCCGGGAATTTGGATAAGATTTTTGAAGATTTAAGCAATTTTTTAAAAAAACAGCAGGATTTGCGGAGCAGAATAAAAAGCGCTTTGGTTTATCCTATTATACTTTCATCGCTTTCATTTATTGTTTTGATTTTGCTTGTAACTTACGCTTTGCCGCAGATTGCCGGAGTTTTTGAAGGCAGCGGTTTTAACCCGCCGGTTTTCTCCCGTTTGGTTTTCAGTATCGGCAAGTTTTTTAACGCTTACATACTTTATATTTTTATTTTGATTGCCGGAATAGTCGGTGGAAATATTTATTTTTTTAAAACATCGGCGTCTTTTCGGATGATTATTTTGCGGATGATCAGGCGTTTGCCGGCAATACGCGATGTTGTTCAGAAAATCGCGCTTCAACGTTTTGCCGCCACTTTTTCTTCATTAATAAAAGCCGGTTTGCCGATTCTTGACGCCATTGAAATAACGGCGTCGGCTGTTGGCAACGAAGATTTTAAAAATGCCTTGTTGCGGATTTCCAGAGAAGGCATTACCCGAGGCCTGACAATCGGCGAAGCGTTCCATCGCGAGCCGGTTTTCCCGCGCGTTGTCACCAATTTGATAGCGATTTCCGAAAAAGCCGGCCATATTGAGGATGTTTTGGCGACTTTGGCGGGATTTTACGAATCGGAAATAGACAATTCAATAAAAACACTGGTTTCATTTTTGGAGCCGGCCCTGCTTTTTTTCATCGGCATTGCCATTGGCGGCATAGCGCTGGCTATTATTGTTCCGATTTATCAGCTGGTTACCAAATTCTAGCTTCATTAGCTTAGTTAGCTTCACTAGCTTGTTAGCTTTATAATGAATAAAATATATTCTTACAAAGATT
>JBBUEA010000081.1:0-7149 GCA_038057035.1 Patescibacteria group bacterium
AGGATTAAGCTGGCAAGAGATGGAAAAGATTTTTGGCCGCGTTAAAAGCACTTTAGTGGAGCTTTTAAGGCATCATCAAATTTCCAAGCCTCGTACTTATAAAAAGGAATCTGATTATACCGATGCTCAATCGGCGATAATAAAAAAATACTATGAGTCTTCTGTTTTGGTAAAATCGCAGGAAGAATCATCTGCTTTAACTAAAGCAATGATTGACGCGGTTAATCTTCAGCGGGAAAAAGAAAACGCAAAACTGGTTACTTTGAATGCTATTCGCTGTTATATAAAACAGTTTTCTGATTTAAATCTGAAGTGGGGATGGCCGCAGGATAAAAATCTTAAGTCCGAACAGAAAACCGAAGAATCGCCGCCGATTTTAGCTGAGCAAAAATATTCGTTGCCGGATATCATTGAGGCTAATTCCGAAACAATGGATGGGTCTCTTGCCCGTGAAGGAAATTTTTCCCGCATTGATTATAAAGCGCAGGGTTTCCGGCGTTATTTAATACGTTTGGAAGCCGAACGTTTTGCCGTTGAAGGCTGTCCTTATCTGAATATTGACGGAGGATTAGTTGATAAAAATTATATTCAGGAAGAAATCAAGCGTCGCGTTAAAGAATACGGACCGAAATTCAAACAGCTGGCGTTAGAACATACGATTATTGCGGCCGCCAGGGAGCTTGCTTCCATTTTGCCGAGAATTAAAAAACCGAACAGCCAAAATCAATGGGTGCGATATTATATTTATCCCAGTTTGCCGTTTGACGGAAATTTTGGTTTGGAAATCGCTCAAAAACTTGAAGAATTTCGGCGGGAACAACGCGATAAAAAAGGTAATCTTTTGGGCGGAGACATCAGAGTTGGAAAACTTGGAGGAGAACGTCGTCTTGTAAAAAAAGTAAATAAAATACATTTTCATATTGTTTCAAGGAAAAACCGCTTGCCAAGCAAGTATCAAAGCCAATTTGCTGAAAAAGAAATTGAGGCCCGCGAAGAACGCACCGATAAACCGTATCCGGACCTTTATGTTGTTGGTTGCGGAGCTTCCAGTATTTATGTGCCTGACGGCATCAGGAAAAGGCCTTATATTACCGTAGGCGCTTCTCACCGTTTGGAAATGGAAGCTGTCGGGGTGGGTTCTGAAAACCAATCAAGCATAACCGTTGTTGATTATAAGTCAGAAGAAGAATGTTTAATCAGAACTTGGAGTTTTAAAGACCTCATAGCCAATGAACGAAGTTTTATAAAAGGAATTAAAGAAGGAGCCACCGACCTGCATCGTAAAATAGTAGAAGTGATTAAAAAGGAAGGGAATCGCAGCGCCGGAGAGATAGCCGATGAGCTTAATGTTGATGAGTCCGTTATAGAGCGGGAAATTAAATTTCTTTTGGAAGAAAAAGGCTTGTCGCGCAAGACTTGGCCGGGCCTTTGGTATAATCCTCATTCGCAAAGATATGATTTTCATCTTGATTGGATACAGGAACGGCTTTCTTGTTCGTTGCCAAAAGACGGCTGGCGGGAAGATACGGCTTTGATTTTCGGATGTCTGCATGCCGGATATAGCACTACTGACTATCAATTTGTAGTTCAAAAATTTCCCGAGATTATTCTTAAGAGGAACGTTAAAATCATCCGCATAGTCGGAGATTTGATAGCCGGGCTGCATCATGATTTTTTACATACCGGGGAAGTTATTGGCGGGCTTAACAATACAGAACAAGAAGAATTGGCCGCGGAACTCCTTGACACTGTTTTTATAAAGGTATTGAAAGTCAGGATGAAAAAAATATTGGAAAAGCCAGAAAATAAAACGATAACAGCGGAAAACCTTCGGTTTTTTGTGGAAGAATCATTATTGTCGGTTGTTTATATTCCCGGAAACCATGACCTTTGGCAGGAAAAAGACGGTTCTACGCCCCTTTCGGTATTTAGATTTAAATTAAAAGAATTATTAAACAAGCACATTATGATTTTTCTTGAGGAGAGCAGATTGCAGTCTATAAATTTAAATGAAATAATAGAAAAAAAACTCATTGGATTTCCAGATTATTCGGCTATTTACGAATTACCATCCGGCATTAAAGTTGAAATGATACATCCTCATTTAGGCAGAGCCCTTACTACTTCTTTGCGTGGCCAGACCGCTATTAAAGATTCTGCGGCTCAAGAAGTGGATGAAGCCAATTTTCATGCCGCTTTTATCGGGCATATGTGGTATCCTGACCGCGGCCAGTGCGTTGTAATTCAGGCTGGGTGTATGTTGATTGGGACCAGGTTTGAAAAAAGAAAATTAAAAGGCAAGCTTGATTTCGGACCGATTTTTTTACGGACTCGTTCACGCGAAGGCAGAATATGGATGACTGAAACCGCTTACTATAATCGCCCTGTTTTGAAAACTCCTTTGCCGAAATCAATTGATATACCCAGTTTTAAGCATGATTTAGGTTTATTGGATTATGTTTAAATATGTTTTGCTGATTTTCAAAAACCCGGTTTATGGTTAAACCGGGTTTTTATTTTTTCTAAGGGTGTTTTATAATGTAAAAATGGATATGGATAAAGAAGTGCTTATTGAGTCCCTTATTAAAGACGGCTTTTTGAAAACCCCCGGGGCTATTGAAGCTTTTAAGGCGATTGACCGCAAAGATTTTGTTTTGCCGGAGCGGATAGAAGAAGCTTATGGCAATTATCCCTTGCCAATCGGTTTTGGCCAGACTATTTCCCAGCCGTTAACTGTGGCGTTTATGCTGGAATTGCTGGAAGTTAAACCCGGTGAAAAAATTTTGGAAATCGGCGCAGGTTCCGGCTGGCAAACCGCTTTACTGGCTTTCTCGGCCGGTTCAAGCGGTAAAATTACGGCGCTTGAAATCATTCCTCAATTAAAAGCAATGGCAGAAACCAATGCCGTTAAATACGGTTTTATTGAAAAGGGGATTGTTGAAATTTTTTTAGCTGACGGTTCAAAAGGTTATCCGTTATCAGCGCCATATGACAGGATTATAGCCGCCGCGGCTGGAAATGAAATTCAGCCGGCCTGGAAAGACCAGCTTAAAGTTCATGGCCGGATTGTGGCGCCTATTAAAGAAAGTATTGTTATTTTAGATAAAATTTCTTCGGAAGAATTTAAACAAAGGGAGTATTTTGGTTTCAGTTTCGTGCCGTTGGTTAAAGGTTGAAGTATTTGACATTTAACATTAAGCGGTTATACTGAATAAATAATCCGCAGACAGCAGGCAAGTTAAGACCTGCCGAGGATAATTCAGCTTTATTATATTTAGCTGATTATATCTGCGGGAAAACCGCAGTTTTTTTATAAGGGCTTTCTCTAGATTTTGGAGTCTTGAGTAAAACCGAAAGACGAACAAAATCTAGCAAGAAAATCTTACCCTGTGAAATACTGCCAAAGGCAGTAGCCGCGAAGCGGCATTTCACGGGGTGCTCAATGTTGTGGTGAAATTTACTTCACTCGGCCCCATTAGATATTATCTAACGGGGTAAACATTAAGCCTCGTTCGTAAATTTCAACAACATTGGCATGAAAACTAAAGAGCAAAAATCCGAACAAATAAAGCAAGCGGAACAGCTTTTGTTAAAAAGCCGTTTTTTGGTGTTTGCGGATTTTTCCGGCTTGAAAGTTGAGGGATTTCAACGTTTGAAGAAATCATTAAAAGCGCCGGGCAATATTCTGCGGATTGTTAAAAAACGGCTTTTAAAAATTGCTTTGCAAAAATTCGGCGCTGATTTTGACCCGGTTCAGTTTGAATCGCAGGTTGCGACTCTTTTTTCCGGCTCTGATTTGCATGAAATTGCCGCTCCGATTTATAAATTTTCCAAAGATGTTAAAGACGCTTTCAAGATTTTGGGCGCGTATGATATTTTGAATAAAAAATTCATCAGCTCCGAAGAAGTGAAATTTTTGGGACAATTGCCGTCGCGCGAAGTTTTGCTTGGCAGAACAGTGGGTATGATAAGCGTGCCTTTAAAAATGTTTTTATTTATTTTGCAAGGTCGGGTTAATAAATTAAAACCGTAAATTTATGGAAAATCAGGATAAATTTAAAGATTTAATTTCAAAAATTGAGTCGTTAACGGTTGTTGAGCTGGCGGAACTGGTTAAAACGTTAGAAGAGAAATTTGGAGTTTCAGCATCCGCAATGCCGGTTGCCGGAGCCGGAGAAGCCGGCGCATCAAGCGAAGCGGAAGAAAAAACTTCTTTTGATGTTATTTTGAAAGCCGTTGGGGACCAAAAAATTAACGTCATAAAAGCAATTAAAGAAGCCGCTGGTTTGGGGCTGAAAGAAGCTAAAGATTTGGTTGACTCCGCGCCAAAACCGATTAAAACCGGCCTTAAAAAAGAAGAAGCTGAAGAACTTAAGAAAAAACTTGAAGCTGTCGGCGCCACAGCCGAACTGGCTTAAGTTGGAATCGGGTAATTCAACTAAAAAAAGTGCCATTGCTTACGGCGCTTTTTTGTTTTATTTTTAATGTAGATATTTTTTTGATTACGGGCTCATAACTCAGCGGGTTGAAAGCAAACAACTTTGCTTTCAACGGGTGATTACTATAAATTTAAATTTATAAATAATTAATCACCCGGGGGATGAGTGCTTCTTTGAGTGTTGTATATATTTTGCGCGATTAGCTCAGTGGCAGAGCGTTCGCTTCACACGCGAAAGGCCGCAGGTTCGATCCCTGCATCGCGCACCCCCCATCAAACAGCAATTTGCGTTTTTCTAAAAATAGAGTATTCTTAATTTATGAGTTTATTTGAATAAATGGGCGGACCGCCCGAACAACCGGAGGAGGAATCAATGGAAAATAAGAAAGAAAAGGAAGAAATGTCGGAGAGAATGCCAAAAGAGGAAATTTCAGATGCATCCAAGAAATCAGCACTATCCGAATCTTATGATGAAGTTAAGTGGGAAAAATTACAGAAAAGCCCAGCTTCTGCTATGGATAAAGGAAAAGAGATGGGCGTGCCCCAGGAAGAACTTGATCGGTTTGCGCAAGATGTTATCGCGCGAGAAACCGAAAACAAGGATTACGGTTTTGTGTATCGTTTCAGAAAGGGTATGAAAATAGGCACAGAAGAAGAAATCAGGGCTGTTGGTGAAAAAGCGTATCAGTTTCTTTTTGAAAACGGAAATTTCGGTACTGCTATGAGGATTGCGGAAGATATGTACGGTAAAGATAGCGAAGAATGGAAACGCGCCAACGAAGCAAATAAAGCGGAACAGAAAAAAACAGAAGAAAAAGGAAAGAGGAAAGAGGAAAGAATGGAAGACGAGGAACAGGAGTTAGAAGTATCTATTTCTAAAGACGCTACGTTCGCTGACCTCTTTAACGCAATTGACGCCATTGAAGAAGATGAAGAATTTCATTTTGACGAAGAGCTGTGGGATAATTTTGATTCGGAAGTTGTAGAAGAAATTCTTGCTTTTCAGGACACACAAGCAAGCAAGGCGGCAACCACTAAGGTTGTGGATTTTTTCAAGGAACGCGGTTACTCGCAGAGCGATGTCTCCGCTTTTCTTCCAATCAAGTTCAAGCGAGAACGTAAGAGTAAATAGTAAGAAACGCGCATGCCTTGGTAATTTAAGCATTTCACAATCCAATTTTAATCCCCGCCATGGCGGGGATTTGTGTTATATATTTTTTCGTAAGTCATTTGGTAATTTACTGAAAGCGATTAATGCCAAAGCGTGCATCCAGCCAAGAGGGGTATGATTATTAGGTTTTCCGTCAATAAACGCTTCAGTAATACAGCCAGCGGCGGTAATGCGATTCGCGCCAGTTTTAAACCATTTTACAGCGAGCTCATATTGTTTCTTATTGGAATAAATTATGGAAATTAGAAATTCCCATTGCCATTGAGCTGACACCCCGCTTTTATCTCGATAATAATCGTCTCCCCAATAACGATTGATGCCAAAGGGCTGGACTAAGCGGTGGAATCCATTTTGTTCAGTCAAGTGGCCTTCAATAATTCTATGGAGAATCAGATCGGCTGTTTGATTATCAACTATGTTAAATGGCCAGATAAGAAATAATTGAGCCGCGTCGCAGTCATGGCTGTGATGGGATTTAGCGCAAATATCCCGCGATTCACAAGGAAGAATTTTATAAAGAGCGTTTTTGCCCAAAGCTATAAGTTCATCCGGCATAGTTGCCAAACCGCGACGTTTAATATAAGACAGGCCGCCGACAACAGCGCCGATTGATGAGCTGTGCCTGATATAGCATTCCTCCCACATTCCAAAGTCCGGTTCTTCCCAATATCTGACGTTTAAAAGATAAAATACCAGCAAGTGTATAATTTCTTCATCGTTTTTATTTCTGACCACCTTAATATTTTTAAAATCAAGGTCAGCGACAATATGAAGAAATAATCCGATTTCATCAAGCTGATGGTGTCCCCATTCTGTATTCATTTCTTCCAAGTTGTGGGCGCAGTATTTCGCGTGAATCAAATCTTTGATTGTTAATTGGCCGCAGTGGTTTCTTGGTTGGATTATTTTTTCAAGTTTATATCGGTGTTTATGAAAAACATCAAAGATTACTTGAACGCCCTCAATGAGCTTATCGTACATGCCTAGATAGTAATAAGAAAAAGCCATATATAAGTGGTCGCGTATCCACATTGCCTGGTAGTCTGTTGTCGAAGAAGCTATAAACGCTCCGCTTTGCTGTTTTAACGATTCCATTTTTTCAAGAATTAATTCTTTATCAAACATATTTTCTCCTTATTTATTTAGAAATGAACAAGCTTTTTTAATTTTAACTTTTTATATCAGTTTAGAGCCAGATAGCTATTTACTGATGGTGTGCATAACTTGTGATAAAACAGCGATTTATTCATAAAAATTAGCCTTTTTATAGGTTTTTTTACTATTAGGTGAAGATTTTATTTATTTGGTTAAGTGGTGTATTATTAAACTAAAGTGGTGAGTTGTGGATAAGTATGGGGATAAGTATCAAATCTGGGGAAAAGTAAGGACTTTCTCTAAATTTTGGAGTCCTGAGCAAAGCCGAAGGACGAACGAAATTTAGTTAGAAAACCTTTAGCCCGTGAGATGCGAAGCTATCTCACTGGGCTTACCCTGTGAAATACTGCCAAAGGCAGTAGCCGCGAAGCGGCATTTCACAGGG
>JBBUEA010000082.1:0-8575 GCA_038057035.1 Patescibacteria group bacterium
GTTTCAAAAAAAAATAAAAAAATCATTATCATTCCTTTAGGTTTAATCAGCGGTATCATAGACAGTTTAATTGGCATTGGCGGTATACCTATTATTTTGTATTTCAATCGTCAAGAAATTAACAAAACTATTTTTAGAGCGACATGTGTTGCCAGCTTTGTTATTTTAGCTTTCAGCAGAACAGTAGCGTATACGTATACCGGTTTCATTAATGCTGAAGTAATAAAAATTACAGCTTTCCTTATTCCTGGCGTTATTATTGGATCCTTGATAGGAATAAAATTACATAATGCAATCAATGAAGAGTTGTTTAGTAAAATAGTGTTATTAATTTTATTAATAGTAGGATTATTATTGTTAATCAAATAGTTCCAATATTTGCAGATATAAAAGAATAATGATAATGATTATTGTCGTATAATAATCACCGCTTAAGAAATTATCCTTGAGCGGTTTTTTTATTAAAGAAAAACCGCATTGCGTTAATACGCAATGCGGCAGTGTGTTTTAGCTTTTGCTAAGCAGAATATAACCCATTGCGAGCTTCACCTCATCCTTTATTTCATTGTCAGATCCCCAAGTCAAGATTTCGAGGTGCGGAAGTTCAATTGGGTTAAACCTTCCCTTTACTTCATAATATCGTTCCGGAGAATTTACCGCCCCCCTATAACCACTTTCGCCAAAATCTCGTTTTCCCATTAGCCTTGCGACCACTTCCGACGTGTCGCCTTGCGGAACGCACTGAATGATTTTCACGCGAGCCAAAGGGTACTTTTCATAAACAGCTCGGAGTTTTTCTTGGCCGTGCGGTTTGGATGAAAGCGTCGCGGTGGCGAGGATTGATCGGCCGGTCTCAAGGTGCCAATCAATTGTTGTAAAAACTAGCCGATACGCCCCGCCCATTTCTTGTCCGTCTTTTTTCATTAATTCCGGCGATTCATTGGGGTGCGGATAGGGCTTGCCGATGGCCAGCCATCTCATATCGTCAATATCCACGTGATGAACATTAAGTTCATCACGGACGCGTTCGGCCAATGATGTTTTTCCGGAGAACGGCCAGCCGCAAATAAAAATCAAAGTTTGATGATGTAATCTTCCCATTACTATCCTCCTTTTTTATTGAGTATGTTAATAATATGGTCACCATCTTTTTTGTTTGCCGCGGCGACAATATTGCCGCAGTTTTCCGGGGTCCAGGGATTGCCGTACCAGTCAGTGACAATTCCTCCAGCTTCCTGGATGAATATAATACTTGGCCAGTTATCCCAGGGTTTATTTTCAACCGTGACAAGCGCGCTGGCTTTACCGCGGGCCACAGTAGTGGCGGCAATAAAGCTGGAAAGACTGGCTCGCGTTGTTTCCGCGTTTCCAAGAAAAGTAATTGGCGGTCTGAAGAATTTTTTGGAAGACCCTTCAAGCAAAATCGTCATCCTTTTTAGTTTGCCCGCTTTCACCGTGTGAAGCTGGTGGTCTTTTTTATCGGCTTCAAACCATTCCCAAGCTCCTTTTCCGTATTGGGTCCAGAAAAATCCGTTTCCGCGAAGTTGATAATCAATTGGTCTAAAACCAGCCGCATAGAGGATTTTACTTCCGCATCTTAGACAAATCATAGCGCCGTATGAATTAGTGCCTAATATCAGACTTCCAGTTCCATCAAGTCCGTCTATAGTCCACTGATATTGGTTTTGGCGAGTTAGAATCTTTTTTATTTCCTCGGGATTTTTTTGGTCCTCTTCGCCAATTGTATAATCATTAGGAAAGTTTTTCGCGATCAATTTCCGAAGCCGTTTCAAGACGTAGTGATCCAGACTCGTGACAGGCGTTCCGTCAGCGGGTTTAATTTTGGTTCCGATTTCTTCGTCAGCGTTGCCGATATATAACGGCAAAAGCTCAAAAAATAAACTTTTCACTT
The DNA here is from genome assembly GCA_038057035.1 of Patescibacteria group bacterium. Taxonomy (GTDB): domain Bacteria; phylum Patescibacteriota; class Minisyncoccia; order UBA6257; family JACPKE01; genus JACPKE01. The sequence goes on from JBBUEA010000082.1 coordinate 1,913, forward strand.
CTTTAGTAAAAGCTTTATAATCCCAATCCATGTCATCCCCCCTGTGTTTTATAGATTTCTAAGAACTTTCGGTATTTTAAATCATTTTTAGATATTTGTCAAAGAAAACGCAATGTTTCAATACCTTGGAAACACCTGTATCCCAAAAAGGGTATGCTGGAAAGCATGGCATATTCACTTAATCCCTTTCTGTCAAGAGTCCGAATGTCGGCAGTTCTCTTAGTAAGAAAGGGTTGGTCAGTAAGACAAACTGCGAGATATATAGGCGTTTCACCGGGAACAATAAGCAAATGGGTCAGTCGAGCCCCGCAAGATGGCAGATTAACAATCCCCACTCAAAGTTCCCGTCCGCATACTAGCCCGTTTAGTATCCCCATAGAAATTGAAAGGGTGATCATTGCTGAAAGACAAAAACGCCACCGTTGCGGGCAGGTAGTCCATCAAGAATTAATCAGGCAAGGAATCAAAGTTAGTCTCAGCACAGTTCAAAGAGTTTTGGATAGGAATAAATTAACCAATAGCTATAGTCCCTGGAAGAAAAGGCACATCAGCCTACCTAGGCCTCTGGCTATTATCCCAGGAGATTTGGTTCAATTAGACACTATTCACCAAATGATCAGCGATAAAAAAAGAATATATATTTATACATTAATTGATGTCGCTTCCAGATGGGCGCACGCTTTGGTAAGCAAGAAAATCAGCGCTGGCAATAGTTTATTATTTCTTCAATCCGCCAAAGAACTGGTTGTTTTTCCTTTCCAGACCATTCAATCCGACCATGGGCCGGAATTTTCCAGCTGGTTTACTAATCATGCTGGGTCCGTCCATCGTCATAGCCGAATCAGCAAGCCGAATGACAATGCCCACGTAGAGAGATTCAACCGGACTATTCAGGATGAGTGTTTGAATCGTTTGCCGGCTAATTTCCAAGTTTATCAAAAAGAAATACCGGAATATCTCCGGTATTACAATGAGGAACGCTTACATATGGGAATAAATTATCAAACACCGGTCGAAAAACTTAATCAACTGTTTCCAAGGTCTTGACTATGATTAGAGAAAACCGCATTTTTTCCTGATTTGTCAAAATTTTTTTTTTGAGATATTTTTAGATTATGTTCAGCACTGCAATCAAGATAAGTATTATTAACGAAGCTATGAGATTTATCATAGAAAAATCAACTATTCTAAGAAAAGAGGTTATTCGTCGCATAACCTGCGAATGTTCGTCGGCTTCGTAATCTTTGTTGTGGTATTTGGTATGACTAATTCTGCGGTAAGCATTATAATGGCAACGCGAAATCACGGCAATTTTATTAGCCGTTCTATAGAAAGCGTTCTTAACCAAAGTTTTCAAGACTGGGAGTTGATTATTGTGAATGATGGTTCAACAGATAATACCGGCTTGGTTGTTAAACAATTTCGCGCAAAAGATAAAAGAATTATTTATCTGGATAACGGAAAAAATCTTGGCGTGTCTAAAAGTTTTAATCGGGCTCTGGCAATAGCAAAGGGTAAATATATTGCCAGAATTGACAGCGATGACGCTTGGATTGGAAAAGATAAATTAAAAAAGCAGGTTGAATTTTTAAAAGCCCATCCTGATTACGTCGCGGTTGGGGGCGGTATGATTGTCGTGAACCCTGGCGGCAAAGAACTTTTCCGTTATTTAAAGTCAGAACAAGATAAGGATATTAGGGCTACGGCTTTGGTTACTAATCCTATCGCGAACAGCACCTCTGTTTGTCGTAGAGACGTTATTATTAAAGCCGGTCTTTGCGATGAATCTCTTGATTATAACGAAGATTGGGATTTTTGGCTGAAAATTGGTTTGCTGGGAAAATTTTATAATTTTCCCGAGTATTTTTCTTATTATACGATGACCGGCCGCAATAAGTCAGTAGTTTATTTAAGGCGTCATACGGCCGCCGCTTTAAATATTATTTGGAAATTTCGGCGTGATTATTCAAATTTTCTTAAAGGATTTTTTATTAATTTAGCGCAATTTTTTTATGGGTGCGTTCCTTTTAAGATACGATTCTTTTTTCATGTTTATCTTTCTAAATTAAAAAAGAAATTCTCCGGTTCTAAAATTGAAAACGAACAAAATAGATTATTTTATGATGGGATTGTATCGGCGGTAAAAAAAAATAAATCACCTTTGGTAAGTATAATAATGCCTACTTATAATAGAGCGGATAAAATTAGTAAAGCGATTGAAAGCGTTATTGGACAAACCTTTAAAAATTGGGAATTGATTATTATTGATGACGCTTCTTTGGATGAAACTTCACAGGTTGTAAAAGAATGGCAAAAGAGGTTCCCATCCAAAATTATATTTGTTAGAAATAAAACCAATATTTATCCTGATATCTCTGCTATTTTAAACCAAGCCGCCGCTTTGGCTAAAGGTAAGTATATTGCCCGTATTGATGATGACGATTGGTGGTGTAATCCTGTTAAGTTAGAAATACAGGTCGGATTTTTAGAAAATTATCCTGATTATGTAGTATGCGGCGGAGGAATGAAGGTTGTAGATTTGAAATCTCGTTCGCTCTTTTCCTATTTCAAGCCGGAAATGGATTTCCGGATTCGTCAAATGGCTCTTTTTGCTAATCCTTTTGCCCATACTACTGTTATGTATACTAAGGCCGCTTTTCAAAAAGTTGGAGGTTATGGCAATTGGGTTTATGCCGAAGATTGGGATTTGTGGCTTAAATTAGGAAAAATTGGCAAGCTGTATAATTTTTCTGATTATTTTACCGTTTATACTATGTCTTATAAAAATAAATCTTTTGTTTATCAGCGTCAGCAGGCGCAAACGATTTTTCAGATTATTAAAAAACATCGTTTGCGTTACCCAAATTTTTATTTCGCTTATGCTTTTAATATCGCGCAATATGCTTATTCTTTACTTCCTGTAGCTTTAAGAAAATTTTTTCATTTCCCCCTTTCTTATTTTAAAAACTCTTCTTTTAATTAAATTTGATTATTCCTTTTACGTATATAATCAATTCCTCTTTAACGTAATAAAGCGTTCCAAGATAAAAAATAGCCGATAACGCGATATTAATTAGAAAATTAACGCCTATAATTTTCAGGACGATGGTTAATATTCCCATCATTAGGGCGGCGATTATGATTTTAACCAACTTCTTCAGAACGTGAAAATCATTTATTTTTTTTGTCATTAACCAAAGAAAACTATTATTTATAATTTGAATTATCAATGTGGCGATGGCGGCGCCGGCAATGCCGTAAATCGGAATTAATAGAAAATTTAAAATAGTATTGCCGCCGGCGCCGATGGCAACCGACCCGATAAATATTTTTTGTTTATTATGGGCAAAAATTATGTTGCCGATGATAGTTCCCGGATAAACGAAAATCACTGTTAAAATAAGTATTTGCAAAGTCAAAACAGAAGACCCGTATTCGGCGCCAAACAGGAAATTAATCAATTCTTTGCTGAGAATTACGCCGCCTATTGTCATTGGAATAGCCATTAAAAAACTGGCCGTTAACGCCTTTTCTATGGCGGTTTTCATTTTTGTTTTATCCGGCATTCCCGTCAATTTGGAAAATACCGGGAAAAAGCTTGTTGCCAGAAGCGAAGCCGGAACGTAAAGAAGCTGAATCGGTTTTTGGGCCGCGGCGTAAAGTCCGACATCATGAGCGGTTTTTAAAGCGCCCACCATTATAGTGTCTATATTAACCATTACGGCCGCCAAGAAACCAAGCATAGCGAACGGCCAGGCGGCGTTTAATATGGGAACAATAAGTTTTTTGCTGAAATTTTTAAATAAATTTTTAAATTGATTTCGTAGAATCCAAATTGTTGTCGCGGTGCCGATGCCGCTACCGATTGTATAACTGATTGACAGCGCCAGGGTATTTTTTGAAATTAAAAGAGCCGTTATCCCCAAAAAAGAAATCGCTATATTGGTTAAAATAAATATTCCCGCTTCAATTTCCATTTTTTCCAAAGCTCTGAAAAAAGCAAAACCAAATTCCCGTATAGTGTCAAAGATTATAAGAAATATTATAACCGGCATTATTACAAGCACTTCTTTAATAGTCGTTATTAAAGGAACAAGCGCCATGATTAGCGCAATGTTTAAAATGATTAAAATTAATTTTATGATTAAAGCGGTAGAGAAGTATTGGTTTTTTTCCTCCGGTTTTTTTGCCGTTTCGCGGGTTAAGATGCCGTTGATTCCTAAATCAGTCGCGATCGTAAACAGCATTGCCAAGCTTAAAGCGTAAGAAAAAACGCCGTATCCTTCAGTTCCTAAGATACGCGCGGCATAGATGATGATTATGGCTCTGATCAGCCTTCCGGCGATATTGCCAAAGCCCAGCCAAAAAGTATTTTTTAAAACGGTTTGCTTGAGGTTTTTATTCTCCAAAAGAAAACTTTTTATTTTTTTCAGCATTTAGTTGGTATAAGGTATTATATCCGCTAGTTATTTTAATGCCAATCTGAATGACATCGCAAGTCATTCATTGGTTTGTTATTGACAATATTTTTCAGGTTTGATAGGCTGTGGATAATTTGTTGGAAAGTCGTTTTGTTGAGGTTTTAAGAGGAAAATTATGTTGGAAGGAAAGAAAAAAATCATTTTTATTTTTGTTTTTTTGGCAATAATCGCTGCCGCTGGCGGCGTTTTTTGGTTTAGCGGCGGATATCAAGATTGGCAAGAAAATCGCGCTGAAAAAGCGTTAGTGAATAAAGCCGAGGAGGTTCAGCGCCGTATTGAAGAAGCTTATCGCAACGACACTTATGGCGGAAAAACTCCTCAAGAAACTTTGGATATGTTTGTAGTAGCTTTGCGAGCCGGCGATATTGAGCTTGCGTCTAAATATTTTGCTTTGGATGATAATTTAGAGAGGGCGGAGTGGTATAATTTTTTATTAAAAATTAAAAATGATAAATCTCTTGATCAAATGGCTACAGATATATCTACAGCGACTTTATATAAATCCGTTTATGAAGGCAATCAACAATTTATCATTTTTAATAAAAATAAAACAGATAGTTTAATTATAAATATGATTATTAATCCAATCTCTAAAATTTGGAAAATAGAAAGTCTATAAAACTAGCTTCCAGCTCTTAGCTGTTAGCTTTTATATGAAATATAAAAATTAAAAAATAAAATAATTTATGAACAAAAGGCTCAGGTTGTTCATCATAGGAATAAATTTAATATTAGGATTTTTTTATTTTCAGGATGCTTTTGCTTATGGCGTTGAAACGCACGCGGGCCTGACAAAAGAGATTTTTCAATTTTACAACAAACATTCCTCCGTTAATAAAATACCGGACAGTTTTAAGGATTATTTGATTGAAGGTTCCCGTCAGGAAGATATGCCGCCAAGATGGATGAATCATTATTACGACCCGGTTTACGACCGCGGTTTAACCAGCGGCATTTACGGCAATTGGGATAAGTCAAAAACTTGGGCGCAATCAGCCAAAGAACAAAACAAGCTAGTTTATAAAGTTCCGGTTATTCTGGCGTCAATTTTAAGCGCGATTCAGCAAAAGAAAATCAGCGCCATTACCAGTGAAACAAATTTTACCTGGCAAAAAGCAATTGAATTTTATTTAAATAATGAAAAGGAAAAAGCTTTTTACGCTTTGGGCCATATTCTGCATTTGATTGAAGACGGGTCAGTGCCGGACCATACCAGAAATGACCCGCATCCGGCTTTAAACCATAATGACAGTTTGGGAACAGGTAGTCCTTACGAGCTTTGGACTGAGCAATTTACTGTTGAAAACATTGATTTATCAAGGAATTTAGCCAATAAAAACCCTGTTTTATTGGCTGACTTGGACGTTTATTTTGATTCTGTAGCTAATTATTCAAATAATAATTTTTACAGCAAGGATACGATTGGATTAGGAGAGTATAAAACTCCAGAGCCGGATTATTTTGGGAAAGGAACTGATGGTCGTTTTTATGGATTTAAAAAAGACAAAAGTGAAGGTGATTATTATTTAATAAAATCGCCCAAAATTCAAATTTTATCTGCTAACATAGAAGATATGTTAAGGAGTGATCTTATTCTCCAAGACTACTGGTCTCGTCTTTCTACTAAAGCGGTTCAGTACGGCGCCGGAGTGATTGATTTATTTTTTAAAGAAATTGAAAAAGAGAAAAAAAATCAGAGCGCGGCCGCGGCTGAAGAAAAACCAAAATCTTTTTTCGCGTCAATTTTTAATACGGTAAAACCAACAGATAATTTCCAGCCAATCGCGGAAATATCTTTAGACGAGAATCAATTAGACGAAAATCAATTTAAGGAAGTCGGACTTCCAACGGAAGTCCGACTTCCAACGAATCAATTTGGGGAAGTGGGACTTCCGTTGGAGGCCTCACTTCCAAAGATTGAAAGCGCTCCGGTTTTTCCGCAATGTTCTTTTTCTACGACCCAAGCCCCTCTAAAAGAAAAAATAATTATTAACGAAATCGCTTGGATGGGAACAACCGACAGCGCCAACAATGAATGGTTTGAGCTGAAAAATATTTCTTTGGAACAGGTTGATTTGAACGGCTGGCAGATTTTAGACCAAGCCGAACAGATTAAAATCGTTTTTAACGCGAGCGCTCAAATTCCGGCCGCAGGATTTTATCTTTTAGAGCGAACTGATGA
>JBBUEA010000083.1:0-2170 GCA_038057035.1 Patescibacteria group bacterium
AAGATAATAAGGAATCACGAAAATAGCTTTGGAATGGGGTTCATGCCGAATAAACCTCTAGTTTAATTTTCTAACGGGGTTTACAATTAAATAAGATGAGCAGGCTTTTAAAGTTTTTTGCGGTTCGTCGGATAAAAATTCGGCTGGCTTTTCTTTTTTTTATTTTCGCGGGAATTTACGGAATTTTAATTTTTAATCTTTACAACCTTCAACTTAAAAAAAATTTTTATTATTCCGTTAAAGCCGCCGCCCAGAACGCCGGTATTGAGCCGGAACTTAAACGAGGCAATATTTATTTTTCCGACAGGAATAACGATTCTGTTCCGGCCGCGATTAACCGCGAATTCCCGTTTATTTACGCTGTGCCGGAAGAGATTGACGACGCAAAGGAAGCCGCCGCCATGCTTGAGCCGGTTGTAAATATTGCGGTTGATGTTCTCGAAAAAAAGTTTTCCAAAGAAGCCGACCAGTTTGAAGTTGTTTTGGATAAAGCGAGCGTGGAACAGGCTGACGCGGCGCGGGTTTTAAATTTAAAAGGCATTTATATAAAAGAAAGAATAAGCCGTTTTTATCCATTCGGACAACTTGCCGCTCAATTATTGGGTTTTGTAGGAATTAATTCCGAGAATGAGCAGCCAATCGGACTTTACGGCTCCGAGCTGTTTTATAATGAGTTGCTGATAGCCGGAATTTTAAATTTAACCTTGGACAGAAATCTTCAGGTAAGAGCGGAAGAAGTTTTAGAGGGTTTAGTGAGGGATTTTGAAGCTGACGGCGGCGAGGTTATTATTGAAGAGCCGAAAACCGGAAAAATTCTGGCTTTAGCGGGCGAACCGTCGTTTGACCCGAATTTTTATTCTGATTATGATTTGGATGTTTTTATTAATCCGGCTGTTCAAAAAGTTTACGAGCCGGGTTCGGTTTTTAAAGTTATCACTATGGCCGCCGGAATCGATTCCGGAAAAATAACCCCGGCCACTTCTTATTTTGACAGCGGATTCGTGAAGGTGGCTGACCGCGTCATTAAAAACTGGGACCATAAAGCTCATGGTGAAATTACAATGACTGAAGTTATAGAAAAATCGGTTAATACCGGCGCGGTTCACGCCGAGCGGTTAACCGGCCACGATATTTTTTATAATTATTTGACCGGTTTCGGGTTCGGCGAGAAAACCGACGTTGACCTTCCAGGAGAGCTTGGCGGAGATTTAAGAAACCTTTCCAAGAAATATAATGAAGGGGTAAATTTCGCTACAGCTTCTTTTGGCCAGGGCGTGGCCGTAACTCCCATTCAGCTGGTTAACGCCATTTCCGCGATTGCTAATAAAGGTTTTTTAATGAAACCTTACTTGAACACCGGTCTGGGTCCTAAAATAATAAGGCGGGTAATTAGCGAAAAATCGGCTAAAGAAGTTTCCGAAATGATGGTTTCAGCGGTTGAAAAAGCCGGCGTTGCTTCTTTACATGGCTACTTTTTAGCCGGTAAAACCGGCACCGCCCAGATTCCCGATTTCCAAAACGGTGGCTATTTAGAAGACCGGTTTGTTCATACTTTTGTCGGTTTCGGGCCTGTAAGCAATCCAGCCTTTACAATTTTAATAAAACTTGATAAGCCTAATAAAAATTTGGCGGCATTAACGGTTGTTCCGGCATTTAAAAATCTGGCCCAATATGTGTTAAATTATTACCGTATTCCGCCGGATAAATTTGAACAATAAGTAATTATAAAAATGAAAGATGTTAAAATAAAAATTCTGCGGTTGATTTTAAAAAAACTTGCCCGATGGACAATCAGTCGTTATCAGCCGGAAATTGTCGGCGTTACCGGCACAGTCGGAAAAACTTCAACTAAAGAAGCTATAAAAGCCGTTCTGGGGAAGTATCGCCGGGTTCGGGCATCTTCCGGTAATTTTAATAATGAAATCGGTTTGCCTCTTGCCATTCTCGGCGATTGGGAAAAAATCCGCGGCTTTTTTTTCTGGCTGAAAGTTTTCGCGGTTTCATTGTCGCGGCTGGTTTTAAAAATGCCGTATCCGGAAATTTTGATTTTGGAATATGCCGCTGACCGGCCCGGCGATTTAAAATATCTTTTAAGCATAGCACGGCCTAAAGTCGGAGTTATTACCGCTGTCGGGGATATTCCGGCGCACGTTGAATTTTATTCCGGACC
>JBBUEA010000083.1:2270-4737 GCA_038057035.1 Patescibacteria group bacterium
GAGTTATTACCGCTGTCGGGGATATTCCGGCGCACGTTGAATTTTATTCCGGACCTGAAGCGGTGATTCGCGAAAAAGCCAGGCTGGTGGAACAGCTTTCAGCTTTGGGGTTCGCTGTTTTGAACATTGACGATAAGGCTGTGGCAGGTTTAAAAGAATATACTAGGGCGCATTTGATGACTTTTGGTTTTAGCGGAGAAGCGGACGTAAAGATATCAAATTTTGAGATTCAAGCCGACAGCCGGCCTTTTGGAATTTCTTTTAAGATTGAACATAAAGGCAGTTTTGTGCCAATAAGGCTTAATGGCGTTTTAGGACGTTCCCAGGCTTACGGCGCCGCGGCCGCGGCTTCCGTTGGTTTGATTTTCGGCCTTAATTTGGTTAAAATAGCCGAGGCGTTATTTGATTTTCGTTCTTTGCCCGGCAGAATGAATTTGATTGACGGTATTAAAGGAAGTTATGTGATTGACGATAGTTATAATGCTTCGCCGCTTTCAATGCGCGCGGCGTTGGAAACTTTAAAGGAGATTAAAGCAGTGCGGAGAATAGCTGTTCTGGGAGATATGCTGGAAATAGGAAAGTACTCAATTGAAGCGCATGAAACAATAGGCGATTTAGTGGCTGGAATTGCCGATATTTTGATTACCGTGGGGCCGCGCGCCAAATTTATAGCTGAATCAGCCAAAGCCGCTGGTCTTTCCGAAGGGAAAATTTTTATTTTTGAGGAAGCTGAAGAAGCTGGCAAGAAATTGCAGAATTTGATTAAAAAGGGCGATTTAATTTTAATTAAAGCTTCCCGCGCGATTAAGTTGGATAAAGTTGTTGAAGAGATAAGGCGGATATAATATGCCGTTATCGTCTAGCTTGGTCTAGGACACATGGTTCTCAGCCATGGAACCCGGGTTCAAATCCCGGTGACGGCACTATCAGGCGTATATTGGCGTGCACATATTGACGTCCGACGTCAATATGTAATTTTTTGCTTTTTTCTATATATTGACGTCCGACGTCAATATATAGAAAATTGCTTTTTTTTATATTAAAACTAGAATTTAAAATAGAGCTTTTAAATTTTTTAAATGGATGGAGAGGAGGCGGCGTTAAATGAAAGGAAAGCTGTTTTTGTTTTCAAGTATTTTTCTGCTGTTTGTGTTTTTTACAGCTCCGACTTATGAAGAAGATATTAAGCAGAATGCTACAAGGCCGGTTTTACCGAAAGAACTGGTTTTTGCCGGCGAATTTATTCCAGACAACTCGTTTATAAGAGAAAGAATTGAAAGAGAATTTTATGATTTGCTTGATGTAAAGCATGCCTATACGGCTAAACTAACCAGCCGTTATTTTCCTATTATTGAACAGGAGCTGGCTTTGGCTGGCTTGCCTGAAGATTTTAAATACGTCGCTATTGTTGAAAGTTTTCTTTTGCAGGAAGCGTATTCTTCGGCTTCAGCGGTTGGCCAGTGGCAGTTTATAAGAACAACGGCTAAAAGGTTTTTTCTAGGAGTTAACGGTTCCATTGATGACAGGCGCGACCCGTATAAATCGGCAAAAGCCGCGGCCGAATATTTAAAATTTCTTGTTAATCATTTTAACGGCGATAAATTTCTAGCTTTGGCGGCTTATAACGCCGGAGAGAAGAATATTAAAAATTTTTTAAAAGAACAGAAATCAAACGATTTTTGGTCTATTTATCCGAAGAATGAGACAATGCGTTATGTTCCGAGAATTATCGCGGCTAAAGTGGTTTTTTCCCAAATTGAAAAACATTTTGAACTGCCGGCCAGCGAGCTTTATAAACCTATTGATTTTAAAGAAATTGAGCTTAATTTGAAAAAACAAATGTTGCTTGCTGATATAGCCAAAACCAATAATGTTTCATTTTATGTTTTTAGACGGCTTAATCCCGCTTTTGTCGACAAGTCATTGCCAAAAGGGAAGTATAAAATAAGAGTTCCGGTTGACTTAACAAAATAAATCGTGATAACATTCAGCCAGCATTATTTACATAAACTTTTATTTAAAGAGGAGAATATGGGGAAAATAAAGCTTTACGATGTTGAGAATTATGATTACCCGAATTCATCACAAGCGTATGAAAACGGTTTTCGGTCTGTTCAGGTATTTAAGTGCCGTATTTGCGGAGCATTGACTAATTTAGTTGTCAGGAGGAACGATTCAAGTCTTGGGGTTAGACCAATATGTCCGAATCATATGGAGAAATGGCATTTTGATTTGAAAGAAAAGCTGTTTTTGCGTGTCGCTTTTTCCCACCCCGCGTCGTATAAAAAAGAACTTGAACAAGAAATAACCGAGATGTTGGATAAGATTTCAGATAAAATTTCCAGGGATGTGCGCGGTGATTTGCCGGAATTTCAAAGAAAATTATTTTTTGACTAAAAAAGAGGATTAATTAAATGAAAAATTGGCTGGGGTTTTTAGTATGCGTTGGACTTTTGAATTACAGGCT